>NZ_AZND01000332.1:0-3077 GCF_000576205.1 Methylibium sp. T29
GCCGATGTCGACACGCTGTGCGCGGTGATCGCCGAGCGCCAGCAGCGCGAGGCCTGGCGTTCGCTGGGCGACGAACGGCTGCTGGCGCGCTACGCCCGCCGCCGCGCCGCGCCCACCTGGGCGATGGGCCGCGTGACCGACGGCCTGCTGCAACTTTTTGCCCACGAGAGCACCCCGGTGAAGGAACTCCGCAACCGCGGCCTGACTCTCGTGAATCACCTGCCGGGGCTCAAGCGCTGGCTCACCGACCGCGCGTTGCGGGGCTGACGCCCCTCCCGACCCGCGCGCACCGAGGATCACCATGAAGTTCAAGACAGCCGCGCTGGCGGCGGCAACGGTCGCAGCCATCGCCACCACCCTCGCGTTGACGGCCGTGGCCCAGGTGCCGCAGGAGGCGGCGATCCGCAAGGCGCTCGGCGAGCGCCTGAACAGCAGCGCGAAGATCGACGAGGTCAACAAGGCCCCGATCGCCGGCCTGTTCGAGGTGCGCATCGGCAACGACGTCTTCTACACCGACGCCGAGGGCGCCTACCTGATCCGCGGCGAGATCCTCGACCTGAAGACCAAGCGCAACCTGACCGAGGAGCGCGTCGCCAAGCTCACCGCGATCGACTTCGCCTCGCTGCCGCTGAAGGACGCGGTGGTGTGGAAGACCGGCAGTGGCGCGCGCAAGATCGCTGTCTTCGCCGACCCGAACTGCGGCTACTGCAAGCGCTTCGAGAAGGAGCTCTCGAACGTCAAGGACCTGACGGTCTACACCTTCCTGCTGCCCATCCTGGGCGGCGATTCGCCGGACAAGGCGAACGCGATCTGGTGCGCCAAGGACGCCTCGGTGGCGTGGCGTGCGTGGATGGTCGACGGCGTGCAGCCGCCCAAGCTGCTGGGCGCCTGTGCGTCGCCGGTGGAGCGCAATGTCGAGCTGAGCCGCAAGCACCGGGTCAACGGCACGCCGGCCATCGTGTTCGAGGACGGCACCCGCGTGCCGGGCATGCTGACGGCGCCGCAGCTCGAGAAGCAGCTCGCCGGCATCGGCAAGTCCTGAGCCGGGCGAGCGGAGTGCCGCAGCGCGCGTGCGCGGCTGCGGCGACAATCCGCCCGCGCTCCGAACTTCCTTGATGGCCCCGTGGGATCCGCCTCTTCCGCCGACGTCAACCTGCCGCCGCACCCGCTGGCACTGCGCCTCGGCTATGCCGGCCTGATCCCCTTCGTGCTCGGCGCGCTGCTGACATGGCTGGTGCGGCCCGATGCGCACCCCTACGTGACCGATGCGCTGGCCAAGTACGCGGCGCTGATCGTGTCCTTCCTGGGGGGCGTGCACTGGGGTCTGGGCCTGCGGCAGCGGGTGCCCTCGCCGAGCCGGTTCGCCTGGGCCGTGCTGCCGATGCTGCTGGCCTGGATCGCGGTGGTGATGCCGCCGTACGCCGGCCTTGCGCTGCTCGGTGCGCTGCTGGTGGTCTGCTACCTCGTCGATCGCCGCATCTACCCGGCCCACGGCCTGGGAGCCTGGCTGGTGCTGCGCTTCCGGCTCAGCGCAGTCGCCAGCCTCGGCTGCTTCATCGCCGCGGCCGGCAGCTGACGCCCGCCTCTCATCTCCTTCCGGAACCGAGTTCTCGATGATCCGTTACCGCCTCGAGGTGGCCGACGCCCTGGCCCACCAGTTCCGCGTCACCCTCACCATCGCGCAGCCGGCCGAAGAGCAGGCGCTGAGCCTGCCGGTGTGGATTCCTGGCAGCTACCTGGTGCGGGAGTTCGCCCGCCACCTGTCCCAGCTCGAGGCGCGCCAGGGCGATCGCACCGTGCCCCTGATCCAGAGCGACAAGGCCGGCTGGGTGGCGCACTGCCGCGGCCGTGGCGCGCTGGTGGTGAGCTACGTGGTCTACGCCTTCGACACCTCGGTGCGTGCGGCCTACCTCGATGCCAGGCGCGGCTTCTTCAACGGCACCGGCGTGTTCCTGCGCGTGCACGGACGCGAGCACGAGCCGCACCGGCTGCGGATCGCCGGGCTGCCCAGGGGCTGGCAGGTCGCAACAGCGCTGCCGCTCGCCGGCGCGGACCACGAGGCGGCCGGCTACGACGAACTGGTCGACCACCCGGTGGAGCTGGGCCGCTTCTGGCGCGGCAGCTTCAAGGCGGCGGGGGTGCCGCACGAGTTCATCGTGGCCGGAGTGCTGCCCAGCTTCGACGGCGAGCGCCTGCTGGCCGACACCCGGCGCATCTGCGAGGCGCAGATCGCCTTCTGGCACGGCGGCAAGAAGCCGCCGTTCAAGCGCTACGTCTTTCTGCTCAACGCGGTGGACGACGGCTACGGCGGCCTGGAGCACCGCGCCAGCACCGCGCTGATCGCCAACCGCCGCGACCTGCCGCGCAACGGCATGAAGTCGGCGCCCGACGGCTACGTGACGTTGCTGGGCCTGATCAGCCACGAGTACTTCCACACCTGGAACGTCAAGCGGATGCGGCCGCGCGACTTCGAGTGCTACGACTACACGCGCGAGAACTACACCGAGCTGCTGTGGTTCTTCGAGGGCTTCACGTCCTACTACGACGACCTGGTGCTGCGGCGTACCGGCCTGATCGACGAGGCACGCTACCTCAAGCTGCTGGCCAAGACCGTCAACAACGTGCGCGGCACGCCGGGGCGCACGGTGCAGAGCGTGGCCGAGGCGAGCTTCGACGCCTGGGTCAAGTACTACCGGCCCGACGAGAACACCGTCAACGCCACGGTCAGCTACTACACCAAGGGCTCGCTGGTCGCGCTGGCGCTCGACCTGACGCTGCGCAGCGAGGGCGCCGGCACGCTCGACGACGTGATGCGCGGCCTGTGGGCGCGCAGTGGCGGCGGGCCGATCACCGAGACCGACATCGCCGCGGTGCTGGCCGAGGTCGGTGGCCGCTCGCTGGCGAGCGAATTGGCCGCCTGGGTGCACGGCACCGGCGAACTGCCGCTGCAGCCGCTGCTGGCGAAGTTCGGCGTGGCCTGGAGCGAAGAGCTGCCCGTGCTGGCGCAGCGGCTCGGGGCGCGGCTCAGCGACAGCGGCGGCCTGCTGAAACTGCAGTCGGTCCTGCGCGGCGGCGCG
>NZ_AZND01000333.1:0-3074 GCF_000576205.1 Methylibium sp. T29
CGCAGCGCGCGTGTCAGACCTTGCAGCCAGGCCGGCGCATCGCCGTGGGCCTGACGCTCGCGCGCCGCCAGGCGCAGCAGCGAAGACACCGCGCCGAACGCAACGCCGCGCGCCGGGCTGGGGCGAAGCCTTGTTTTGATGCTCTGTGTCATGCCGGACTCCTCCTGCTGTATGGAGGGCGGCAACGCATCTAGCGTGCCAGCCGCGGTGAGGTACGACGGACGGCCGAGGCCGTGCAAACCGTCACGCGCCGTCGCCGGCCCGCCGAGCGCGACGCTTCAACACCGTTACACGGGCGACGCTTTTGGTCGATCGGTCGGCGCGTGTCGTCAACTGCCGGCGCCGGCGCGCCGCCCCGCTCAGGCCAGCGCCGCGCCCCGGTAGCCGCGCGGGATCGCGCCCAGCAGGCGCTGCGTGTAGGCCTCGCGCGGCGCGCTGAGCAGGGCCTCGACCGTGTTGCGTTCGACCACCTCGCCGTCCTTCATCACCAGCACCTCGTCGGCCATGAAGCGCACGACCGCCAGATCGTGGCTGATGAAGACATAGGCCAGGCCCAGCTCGTCCTGCAGGTCGCGCAGCAGGTTCAGCACCTGGGCCTGCACCGACACGTCGAGCGCCGAGACCGCCTCGTCGAGCACCAGCACCTCGGGGTCGACCGTCAGGCAGCGCGCGATCGCGATGCGCTGGCGCTGGCCGCCGGAGAACTCGTGCGGGTACTTGCCCCAGGCACCGGCGTCGAGGCCGACCTTGGCCAACAGCGCCCGCGCCCGGGCCTCGCGCGCCGCATCGTCGCGCTCGAGGCCGTGGATGGCCATCGGCTCGACCAGCGTCTGGCCGATCGTGAAGCGCGGGTTCAGCGAGGCATAGGGATTCTGGAACACCACCTGCAGGCGCCGGCGCATCGGCAGCCAGTCGGACTTGCCGAGCTGCAGCAACTCGTGCGTGCCGCCACCCTTCGCGCTGCGGAACACCGCCCGGCCGCCGGTCGGCCCGCCGCTCGCCTCGTGCAGGCGAAGCAGCGCCAGGCCCGCCGTGGTCTTGCCCGACCCCGATTCTCCGACGATGCCCAGCGTGTGGCCGCGCCGCAGCTCGAAGCTCACGTCCTTGACGGCGGGGAAGGCCTTGCGGCCGAACAGCCCCGAGCGCAGCCAGAAGCTCTTGCTCAGCGCCTCGACCTGCAGCACGACCGGTGCGTCCGGGTCCTTCGCCACCGCGGGGCGAGCGCCTCCGGCGGCCGGATCGGCCAGGTGGTCGTCGATCACCGCCAGGCGCACCGGCGGCGCTGCCAGGGTCGGCCGGCAGGCCAGCAGCGCCTGCGTGTAGGGGTCCTGCGGCGCGGTGAACAGGCGCTCGACCGACGCCTGCTCGCGCACCGTGCCCTGGCGCATCACGACCACGTGGTCGGCGATCTCGCCGACCACGCCGAGGTCGTGGCTGATGAACAGCATGCTCATGCGGTGCCGCTCCTTCAGACCGGCCAGCAGCTCGAGGATCTGGCGCTGGATGGTGACGTCGAGCGCAGTCGTCGGTTCGTCGGCGATCAGCAGCCGGGGTTCGCAGGCGATCGCCATCGCGATCATCACGCGCTGCTGCTGGCCGCCCGACAGCTCGTGCGGATAGGCGTCGAGCCGGCGCTTCGGATCGGGCAGGCCGACCTCGTTCAGCAGCGCCTCGGCGCGCGCCCGCGCGGCACGCCGGCCGAGGCCGAGGTGCAGCACCAGCGGTTCGATCAGTTGCTGGCCGACGGTGAACACCGGGTTCAAGGAACTCATCGGGTCCTGGAACACGCAGGCGATCTCGCGACCGCGCAGCGCGCGCAGTTCGGCCGGTCCGGCGGTGAGCAGTTCACGATCACGGAATCGGATGGAGCCCTGGCGTTCGGCGTTCTCCGGCAGCAGGTTCAGCACCGCCATCGCGGTGACGCTCTTGCCCGAGCCCGATTCGCCGACCAGCGCGACGGTGCTGTTCTCGGCGATCTCGAAGCTCACGCCCTGCGCGCCGCGACCGACCGCCTCGATGCGGCTGGCCGCCGCGCCGCGGCCGAGACGGAAGCTCACGCGCAACTGGTCGATGCTCAGCAGCGCCGTCATTCCGCGCCCCTCAGCTTGGGGTCGAGCGCATCGCGCAGCGCGTCGGTGAGCAACGAGAAGGCCGTGACGAACACCGCCATGAAGCCGGTCGCCGCGGCCAGCTGCCACCAGTGGCCGAGCAGCAGTTCGCCCTGAGCCTCCGCCAGCATCGTGCCCCAGCTGACCTGGTCGACGCTGACGCCCAGGCCCAGGTAGCTGAGGATCACCTCGGCCTTGATGAAGCCCACCACGTGGATCGACAGCTGCACCAGCACCACGTGGCTCACGTTCGGCAGGATGTGGCGGAACATGCGCGAGGCGGTGGAGGCGCCGATCGCCTCGGCCGCGCGCACGTACTCGCGCACCGCGTGCTTCAGGAACTCGGCCCGCACCAGCCGGTAGATGCCGGTCCAGCCGGTCAGCCCGAGGATCAGCACCACCGACAGCACGCCGCGGCCGGTGACCGCCGCGAAGGCGAACACCAGCAGAATGCCGGGGATGGACGTGAAGACGTTGTAGACCCACTCCAGCAGGTCGCCGACCCGGCCGCCGAAGAAGCCACCGAGCGCACCGAGCACGGTGCCGATCAGCGTGGCCAGCAGCGCCGCGGAGACGCCCACCAGGATGGAGACCTCGGCGCCCTTGATGGCCTTGGCCAGCACATCGCGGCCCAGGCGGTCGGCGCCGAAGGGCAGCGTCTCGGCACGCGGCGTCACGACGCTGCTGAACTGCTTGGCGCGCTCGGCCCATTCGGCGTAGCGCGGCGCCAGCGGATCGACGTCGGACAGGTCCAGCACCGGTCCGCTGGGCACCGCGATCGCCGTCTCGGCCACCTTCGGCGCCGGCCCCAGGAAGCCGGGCGGCGCGTTGGGTACGCCGACCTCGGCCTGCCACGCCGTCGCGATCAGGCCCGCCCCGGCCAGCAGCACCATCAGCAGGAAGGCCGCGACCACCGCCAGCGAGACCATGCCGACGCGGTCGCCGCGCAGGCGCCGCCAGGCTGCG
>NZ_AZND01000334.1:0-3075 GCF_000576205.1 Methylibium sp. T29
GCACCTGACCCACGGCCCAGGGCACCGCCTGCAAGCCGGCCAGCGGGGGCACCGCGGACGGCGGCGCCGGGCCCCACACGTGTTTCGGCACGCCCAGGCCCCGTTCGGCGCTCAGGCGCCCGAACTGCTGCCCCCAGAACGCCGACCACGGCATGCCCGTCACGGCCAGGAACACGATCGCCACGGCGGCGACGATCCCGGTCACCGCGTGCACGTCGCGCCACCAGAGGCGCTGCGCCGGGCGCTCGCGCACGGTACAGACACCGCCCGAGCGCCCGCGCGGCCACCACAGGAACACGCCGGACACCACGAGCACCAGCGCCCAGCCGGCCACGATCTCGATCCAGTGGTTGGCCACCGGGCCGGCGATCGCCAGCGAGTGGAGGCGCTTGACGACCTCCATCAGCCGGTCGTCGTCGCGCAGCCTGCCCAGTTCCCGGCCGTCGGCCGGGTCGAGGTAGACCGCGACGATGCCCTCGGCCGTGCGGATGCCCACCCTCGGCGCTGCGGCCCGGCCGGGCCGGCGCGACGAAGCGCACCGCCACGCCGGGTTCGGCCGCCAGGGCCCTGTCGACCAGCGCGGACGCTGCCAGCCCCGGCGCGGACCCGGCTTCGACGACGCGCAGCCGTGCATAGAGCAGCGACTCGATCGGGTCCTTGAACAGGTACAGCGCGCCGGTCGTCGCCAGCAACGCCAGGAAGGGCAGGCAGACCAGCCCGGCGTAGAAGTGCCAGCGCCAGACGCGCCGGTACAGCGCGGACTCGGAGGCGGCGGCAGCAGCCTCCGCGGGGATCGCGTCGCTCATCGCGGCCTCAGAACTTGAAGCGCGCACCGACGTACACCGAGCGGGGCTCGCCGGGCGTGAGGATGGCTGCGTTGGATTCCGCCCTGTCCTGCACGCTGAACAGCGAGACGTAGTTCCGGTCGGCGAGGTTGCGAGCCTCGGCGTAGAGCTCCCAGTGATCGCGGGTCAGGCCGGCGCGCAGGCCCCACAGGGTGTAGCGGTCGACCGTGTAGGTGTTGGCGAAGTCCGCGTACCGGCGCCCCACGAGATCGAAGGTGGGCCCGGCGAAGAAGCCGCTCGCATGGCGGTAGAGCAGTTCGCCGCGCACCGCATAGGTCGGCGCGGCAGGCAGCCGGTTGTTGCCGTAGTCGGCATCGCCCTTGAAGCGGAAGTGGTTGACCGTCAGGTTGAGCAGCGGCTCGACGCGGTGGGCACCGGCGTCGTCGATCGCCAGGCTGGCGCCCAGCAGGGCCTCGACGCCGGCGTGGACCGTGCCGTCGACGTTGGTCGACAGGCTGACGCCGGGCACCGGGGCGCGCGACAGGATCTCGTCGCGCAGCCGCGCGTAGTAGACGGCGACGTCCCAGTGCCATTGGCTGCGGCCCGCGTCGTGCGTGCCGCGCGTGCCGACTTCCAGCACGGTGCCCTTCATCGCCTCCAGCGTCGACTGGTCGCCGCGCACGTCGTCCTCCAGTTCGTAGAGCGTGGGCGCCTCGTACAGGCGGCTCAGGTTGGCGAACAGCTGGACGGTGGGCGCCAGCTGGTGGATCAGGCCCACCCGCGGGTTGATGCTGTGGTAGTCGTCTTCCGGGTTGCGCAGGGCACCACTGGACACCGTGGTATTGCGGATCTCGCGGCGGGACGACACGGCCTGCGCGCCGTAGACCGCGGTCCAGTCCGGCGCGAACTGCCAGCGGTCCATCACGAACAGCTCCAGGCTGTCGGCCCGGTTGTCCACCTGCGTCGACAGCGTCGCGGCGCCGCCGGGCTCGTATCCGTAGTTCCCGCCCTTCACGGTGGTGAGGCCCGCGTTCAGGCCGACCAGCAGGTCGTGTTCGCCGATGCGACGCTGGTAGCGCAGCGTGCCGCCGAGGTTGCGCTGCTCGGTGTCGATCAACAGGCTGAAGAACGGCGGCGCGTAGACGATCGGGTGGTAGAGCTGCTGCTCCTCGTACGACAGGCCGGCCGTGAGGCTGCTGTTCGCGTCGATGTCCCACGTCGTCTTGTTGGCGAGGCGCCAAGTCTTCACGTTGTACTGGTAGTCGCCGGCCAACGCGGCGGCCTGGGCCTGGTGCGGGTTCGCTCGCCATTCGTCGCGCGTCAGCGCGCCCGGCAACTGCTGGTCGTTGTCGATCGCGGTGGCGTAGAAGCGCGTCCGCACGGCATCGCCGAGCTGCCAGCCGGCATTGGCGTAGAGGCCGCTGCGCTCCTGGCGGTGGTGATCACGGTAACCGTCGCTGCGCTTGCCCTCGGCGGTGACCAGCGCATCGAAGGCGCCGGCCACCGTGCCCAGCGTGATGCGGGCCTGCCGCTGGCCGTGGCTGCCGCCGTTGAGCAGCAGCTCGTTCGGTGCTCCGTCGCGCGCCGTGGGCGTGATGAAGTCGATCGCACCGCCGAGCGTGCTGGCGCCATAGGTGAGCGCGTTCGCGCCGCGCGCCACGATGGCGTAGCGCGCCGACAGCGGGTCGACGTCGCGGTTGTGGTTGTTGCCGTCGGCGGCGGTCACCGGCAGGCCGTCCTGCAGCAGCTTGATGCCGTTGCCGTCGTAGTTGGTGGCGTCGAGGTTGGAGCCGCGGCTGGACAGGAAGGACGAGTCGCCGGTGCTGCCGCTGGCGGCCCACAGGCCGGGCACGTAGCGCAGCATGTCGGCCAGGCTGGTGACGTTGCGCTGGCGCAGGGTCTCGCCGTCGACCAGCGTCACGGCGCCGGGTGTGACGGCCTGCTCTGCCGTCAGTGCCTTCCTGACCTGATCGGGCTCTCGCTCGGCAGTGATGACGATGGGCGGCAGTTGCGCCTCTTGCGGGCTCTGGGCCTGCGCGATCGCGCACGGGCCGAGGACGAGAGCAGACAGGACTGCGGGTGATCTTGAAAGCATGGTGCGAAGTTCCGGAAGCTGAGTCAGCGCTGCCGCCGGTCGGGCCGGCGTCGGGCGCGCGTCGTTCGGCACGCCGTCGCCGCGCCCTGGGCGGGCCGCAGCGCGAACCGATGCGCACGGAAGCACCGTGTCGATCGGGATGGCGTGGGAGCGTGCGAGGCGGCGTCGGGGACCGCCCGACGCGCCGGTGTCTCA
>NZ_AZND01000335.1:0-3057 GCF_000576205.1 Methylibium sp. T29
AGAGGACCGTTGAAGGCCTGTCGAAAAACAAATGTTTTCCGACAGGCCTTGGCCTAGCGCACGCCCGCCTTGCAGCGTTCTGTGAATAGCGCTTAGTAATGACGGCGTATATACTTTGTTAGTATCAAGTGGCAGGAGGCCCCGATCATGTCAAAACAAGCCGTTTTCACGATGAAGCTGGAGCCTGAGTTGCGCGCCGAGTTTATGGCCGAAGCCGAGGCGGCCCATCGCCCGGCGTCGCAAGTGCTGCGCGAGCTGATGCGCGAGTTCGTTCAGCGCCAGCGCGAGTCGCGCGAGTACGACGAGTTCCTGCGCCGCAAGGTCGAAGCCGGCCGGGCTTCGATGCGCGCTGGATTGGGGCGGTCGAACGATGAAGTTGAGGCCGAATTCGCCGCACGGCGTGCCAGTGTGGCGAGCCAGGCGTGAGGGTTGTTTGGACGCCCGAAGCGCAGCAAGACCGTGCCGATGTGTGGGACTACATCGCAGCCGACAATCCGCGCGCGGCGGCCCGGATGGATGAGATTTTCAGCGACGCGGCCGCCCGCTTGATCCAGCACCCCATGCTGGGCAAGCCGGGAAAGATTCCCGGGACCCGCGAGTTGATCCCGCACGAAAGCTATCGCCTGGTGTATCAGATCGACGGCGAAACGGTGTGGATACTGACGCTGGTTCATACTGCCCGCCTGTGGCCGCCTGTGCGCGATTAAGATATGATCATGGCAACAATGAAACGGCGCGTTGACAGACTGCTTTCGAGCCAGACCGCGGTCGGCGGCAGGCGGCCAGGAGCGGTTGCTGGAACGAGTCCTTATCCCCGCTCCGACTTCATCGTATGCCTATAGAGGTGAGCCTACCTACCTCTGCAAGCGTTGCATCTTTTATTTGGCTGCTTGCCGTGCTGTCAGCGAGGTAAGCAGTCACAAGGACCGGTGCGCCTTGCGGTGGTAGCAATATTCCTATGTCGTTCGCATCTGTCTTGTTGGTCCCGGTCTTGTCGCCAACGGTCCAATCAGCAGGGGTTCCGGCCTTGAGGCGCTTTCCCCCGGTCGTGTTTTCGAGCAGCCACTGGCGGAGCAAATTCCGCGATAAGGGTGAGAGTGCATCGCCCAAGAGGAGCTTGTTCATGGTCATGGCCATGGCTCGCGGTGAGGTCGTATCCAAGCTTCCTCCTTCGACTCGGGTGTTGAGGTCGGGTTCGTTCCGATCGAGCCTCGTGATCTTGTCACCGAGTTGGCGGGCATACTGGGTGAGAGCTTGAGGGCCACCGTAGCTGGCTAGTATGAGATTGCCCGCTGTGTTGTCGCTGGTGGTTATCGTCGCGTGACAGAGTTGGGCCAAAGTCAACCCCTCGCCATCCGCATATGCCTCTGTCACTGGCGACCAAGGCACCAAGTCCTGCTTGCGGTAACGAATACGCCGAGTGAGCGACTCTTCACCACGATCCGCGCGCGCCAGCACCAAGCACTCGCCAGCAGCTTGAACGAACTGAGCATCATGAAAAGTTCGTCAGAGCGGTAGCCAAATTCGTGACCAGTCGCTGTGTCTATGACATGTACGCCCAACCGGCCTTGGGCTTTAGCCTCGAGTTGCTGAAACACAGCAGTCATCTGTCCTTGCTCGCCCAAGGCAAAGCTTTTCTTGGGGAAAATCGCACTGAAGCCAAAGGCAGAAAATGCCATCCCGACGGAGAAGTTGCGTCTTTTCATGGTTCCTACTGTTTGAAAATGAGTGATCATATGGATCGTCGGTGGTCTCTTCAAACGTAAAATCTGCAGCCCAGGCCCAAGAAAAACTTAGATCATCATGGACCTTCCGCTTAACGCGCTGCGCGCATTTGAGGTGTCTGCACGCCATCTGAGCTTCACCCGGGCGGGCCTTGAACTGCACCTGACGCAGACCGCCGTCAGTCAGCACGTCAAGAACTTAGAAGACCGCCTGGGCAAGAAACTCTTTCGGCGTATCCCGCGAGGGCTTGCTTTGACTGATGAAGGTGCTGCCCTGCTACCAGTGTTGACCGATGCTTTTGAACGGATCGGTTTAACGCTTGAGAAGGTCAAGACGCCTCATAAGAAAGAAGTTTTGTCTGTGGGCGTCGTCGGCACGTTTGCAGTGGGCTGGTTGCTGCCACGCCTCCGCGACTTTCAAGTCAAGCACCCCTTCATAGATCTTCGACTGTTTTCCAACAACAACCGAGTCGACTTGGCAGGCGATGGCCTGGACTTCGCAATCCGCTTTGGGGACGGCCACTGGCACGGCACAGAAGCGTCGAAGCTTTTTCTGCGCCACTCGCACCTGTTTGCGCCCCTTTCATGGCAAGTCGAATCCACACCCCCAGTGATTTGGCACGGGTCACGCTATTGCGGTCTTATCGAGCAGACGAGTGGACTGCATGGTTTCAGGCGGTTGGGTTAAACCCCCCACATTTGACGGGTCCGGTGTTTGACTCATCCCTTGTACTTGCTGATGCAGCCGCACAAGGAACAGGTGTGGCTTTGTTGCCGATTCGTCTCTTTGGTCGCGACCTACTCGGCGGTCGGCTGGTGACCTTATTTGACACTCGGATTGAGACGGGCAGCTATTGGTTGACCAAGCTCAAGCCACGCAAAGAGACCGACGGGATGAAAGCTTTCCGTGGCTGGCTGGAGCAAGAGTGCCGAGACAATTAGCTCTCGGCATGTGGAGGCATCGAAGGATGCGGCTGCTCTTACCGTTGAGCAGTGGAATGACCACTATGGGTCGGGTGCCGTCGCGTGCGCAGTGTAAGCGTCCGGTGAACACCACCTGATCAGTGGGCCACCGATTTGGAGAACAGATTGATCGTCAGCACCCCGGCCATGATCATGCCGATTCCGGCGAGCGCGGGGGCGTCCAGTGTCTGCTTGAACCACAGCCAGCCGACCGCCGACACCAGCACAATGCCGACGCCCGACCAGATGCCATAGGCTATACCCGTTGGTATCACTTTGAGGGTGATGGAGAGGAAGTAGAACGAGACCGCATAGCCTGTCACGCTGGCAAGCGTAGGCCATAGTTTTGTCATGCCTTCCGATGACTTGA
>NZ_AZND01000336.1:0-3041 GCF_000576205.1 Methylibium sp. T29
CGCGGCGCTGGCCGGCGGCCTGGCCGTGTGCGGCCTGGCGCAGGCGCAGGACGCCGCCGCGCCGGTCGACCCCTGGAAGGTCGACGTCTACTACGAGAACGACACCCGCTTCCGGGGCAAGGACGCGACCGGCGAGCGCGTCGGGCTCTCCAAGTTCCGCAACACCCTGCAGGTCGAGGCCGACAAGAAGCTCGAAGGCGGCTGGAAGTTCCGCAGCATCCTGCGCGGCAGCTTCGACGGCGTCTACCGCATGAACGACGACCAGTACGGCCGCAAGGCCGGCGGCGGCGTGCTGCTCGAGTCCCAGGGCGGACCGCCCCCGGTGCCGCACGGCAGCGGCATCATCAACAAGGCCGCCGTCGACGGCCTCGGGCTGGTCAACAACGTCTTCGGCTTCAACGCCACCAACCCCGGCGCACCCAACTACAACCCCAACGAAGGCCTGCGCCTGCTGGGTGACCGCTGGCACGACTCGCTCAACGGCGGGGTGGAGTACGCCACCCCGGTGCGCCCCTGCGACACCGACCGGCGCGGCTGCGCCGACTTCGGCGGCTACGGCGACAAGAAGCGCAGCGAGCTCGAACTGCCCGAGTTCAACGAACGCTGGGACGTCATCCGCGAAGCCTTCGTCACCAACACCGTCGGCCTGGCCGACGGCAAGCAGCTCTTCCTCAAGCTCGGCAAGCAGCAGGTGGTGTGGGGCCGCACCGACCTGTTCCGCGTGCTCGACGTGATCAACCCGGTCGACTACTCGCGCAACAACATCTACGACGAACTCCAGGACATCCGCATCCCCATGTGGATCGCCCAGGCCGAGTACCGCATGGGCCCGAGCGAGAGCATGCAGGACCGCAACCTGCAGCTGGTGTGGAACTTCGACAAGTTCCGCCCCAACAACCTCGGCCAGTGCGGCACCGCCAACGTCATCCTCGACGCCGGCTGCTTCTTCCGCGGCATGAAGAACCTGTGGGACAACGGCGGCACGGTGGCCAACTTCGCCAACGTCGGCCCCGGCGTGCTGCTCGCCACCGACTTCGGCCCCGGCCAGATCGGCCTGCGCGACGTGAAGCTGCCCAACTGGAGCTTGAAGAACACCCAGCTCGGGCTGAAGTACGAGGGCGTGAGCCAGGACGGCCTGTCGTTCTCGCTCAACGCGCTGACCTACCGCTCGCAGCTGCCCTCGCTGCACGGCGGCAAGGGCGCGACCAACGCCTTCACCGGCGAGACGCGCACCGACGCGCAGGGCGGCTGGCCCTACCTGATCGCCTTCGACATGCACTTCCCGCGCGTGAACCTGATCGGCGGCTCGATGGACTTCGAGTGGCAGGCGGCCAAGGCGGCGGTGCGGGTCGAGGCGGCCTTCACCAACGGCGAGGAGTTCGCCAACACCCTCAAGCCCCAGCTGTACTCGAAGAACAAGGTGTTCCGCTCGGTGGTCGGCTTCGACCGGCCCACCTTCGTGCCCTTCATCAACCCCAACCGCACCACGCTGTTCTCCGCGCAGCTGTTCTACCAGCACATCTTCGACCACGAGTTCGAGCGCGGCCAGTTCGGCCCGGTGGGCATGCCCGACTGGGAGAACAACGTGATCGCCACGCTGCTGATGAAGGCCTTCCTCGTCAACGACCGCGTCAGCCCGCAGCTGATCACGGCCTACGACGTGCAGGCCCGCGCGCTGGTCACCTCGCCGCAGGTCGACTGGATCGTGACGGACAAGTTCAAGATCAGCTTCGGGGGCAACTTCAAGCTGCGCAACGGCGAGGACCGCTGGAAGTTCGACGACTGCCGCTCGTGCAACCCGTGGGCGCCGTTCACCGCCCCCTTCGGCGACACCGACCCCATGACCACCTACTCGCGCGGCCTCGGCGGCCTCGAGCCCCTCGGGCGCTTCCGCGCCGGCCCCATCGGCTCGGCCTGGAAGGAGAACGAGATCTTCCTCACCGCGCGGTATCAGTTCTGAAGCAGGAGACAAGCATCATGACAACGAAGATTCATCAGATCGGGCTGGCCCTGGTCACGGCGGGCTTCGCCCTGGCCGCCGGCGCCGCCACCGAGGCCGACGTGGAGGCCTCGTTCAACCCGTACAAGAGCGGCTTCCCGAGCGTTGCCGGCCTGACCCCCGGCACCGTGGTCAACAAGGCCAACGTCGAGCAGTTCAAGGACGCCCTGGACCCGGGCCTCTACCAGATCGTCAAGAACGGCTGGGACGAGATCAAGGTCGGGCCGACCACGCAGTTCGCGATGGACAAGTTCTATGTCGAGGCCACGAAGAAGAACCTGAATACCGCCAAGCTCGGCGCCCAGAACGGCGAGATCACCGGCTTCGTTGCCGGCCGGCCCTTCCCGGAGGAGCCCAAGGCCGACGACCCGCGTGCCGGCGAGAAGCTGGCGTGGAACTTCAAGTACGGCCTCAACTGGGGCGACAACGCCGCGGTCTACCCGTTCTACTGGAAGTACCGCAACATGACGAGCGGCCAGGTCGAGCGGGTCATCATGTTCAATTTCCACTTCCTGAACTTCAAGCACCGCGTGCAGCACGCGCCGGTGCCCGAAGTGACGCCCAACCCGTCGGAGCTGTTCCGCGGCATCTACGTGAAGGTGCTCGAGCCGCAGGACCTGAAGAACACGCAGCTGCTGATCCAGCGCTACGAGGACGACCTGAAGTTCGACGACGCCTACCTCTACCTCGGCTTCCAGCGCCGCGTGCGCCGGCTCGCCACCGGGCAGACGACGGACGCCTTCCTCGGCGCGGACCTGATGATCGAGGACTTCGAGGGCTACAACGGCCGCATCTCGGACATGAAGTGGACGTTCAAGGGCACGAAGAACATCCTGATGCCCTACTACAACCACAACGAGCTGCAGCTGACCGACGAGTTCAAGGACCCGAGCGGCTACAAGTTCGTGGACTTCGGCGGGCAGGGCGGCTGCTTCCCGAAGATCACCTGGCAGCTGCGCAAGGTCTACGTGGTCGAGGCCGCACCGGTGCTGGCCAGCCACCCGGTGAGCAAGCGCGTGTTCCACATCGACGCCCAGGTCTT
>NZ_AZND01000337.1:0-3041 GCF_000576205.1 Methylibium sp. T29
CGCCGGAGGCGGCGCAGGTGGCGGCGCCGGGCTTCGTGCGCGAAGCGATGGCCGCGCACGCCGTCTACGTGCCCGATCAACGCCACCCGGTCGAGGTGGACGCGGCGCAGCAGGCCCACCTGGTGCAGTGGCTGTCGAAGCGACTGGGCGCGCCACTGCGCGTGCCGGCGCTCGACGGCGAGGGGCTGCGGCTGGTCGGTGGTCGGCTGCTGCCCGGCGAGGCCGGTCAGGCACGCGCGCAGTTCATGTACGAGGACGCGCAGGGGCAGCGCGTGACGCTGTACGTGTCGGTGCTGGGCAGCGCGGCTGCGCCCGGCGCCTCGGCCCCCGCCGCCTTCCAGTGGCGTGGCGACGGCCCGACGCACAGCTTCTACTGGGTCGATGGCCGGCAGGGCTATGCGCTGAGCGCCGACCTGCCACGGGCCCGCTTGCAGGCGCTGGCGACGGCCGTGTACCGGCAGCTCGAAGCCCCCGCTGCGCAGCCCGGCGCCCGTGGAAACCCCCAACCCGTCGGACCGGCGCACTGACACGCGGCAGGGCTAGCATCCCCGGGTCACCGCGCCCCGAGGAATCCGTCATGCCCGCCTGGCTGTTGCGTCTGAACGAACACTTCCCGATCCGCTACGTCGTCTGGCTGGCCTGTGCGGTCGGCGCGTTGCTGAGCGCGCTGGTGTGGGTGGTGACCGGCAGCGGCGGCCTGGTGCTGCTGGTGTTCCTGGCGCTCGTGGGCACCGGCGTGCACGACGTGCGGCAGTCGCGCCACTCGGTGCTGCGCAACTACCCGGTGATCGGCCACCTGCGCTTCTTCTTCGAGTTCATCCGGCCGGAGATGCGGCAGTACTTCATCGAGGGCGACAACGAGGCGGCGCCGTTCTCGCGCCAGCAGCGCTCGCTGGTCTACCAGCGCGCCAAGGGCGAGCCCGACAAGCGGCCGTTCGGCACGCAGCACGACGTGGGCGCCGAGGGCTACGAGTGGATCAACCACTCCATCGCGCCCACCACGCTCGCGAGCCATGACTTCCGCATCACGGTGGGCGGCGAGCGAGCGCAGCCGTACAGCGCGTCGATCTTCAACATCTCGGCGATGAGCTTCGGCGCGCTGAGCGCCAACGCCATCCTCGCGCTCAACGCCGGCGCCAAGCGCGGCGGCTTCGCGCACGACACCGGCGAGGGCTCGATCAGCCGCTACCACCGCGAGCACGGCGGCGACCTGATCTGGGAGATCGGCTCGGGCTACTTCGGCTGCCGCCACGACGACGGCTCGTTCAGCGAGGAACGCTTCGCCGAGACCGCGCGCGACCCGCAGGTCAAGATGATCGAGCTCAAGCTGAGCCAGGGCGCCAAGCCCGGCCATGGCGGCGTGCTGCCGGGCCCGAAGGTGACGTCGGAGATCGCCGCGGCGCGCGGCGTGGCGGTGGGTGTGGACTGCGTGTCGCCGTCGCGCCACGCCGCCTTCGACTCGCCGGTGGGCATGCTGCAGTTCATCGAGAAGCTGCGCACGCTGTCGGGCGGCAAGCCGGTGGGCTTCAAGCTGTGCATCGGCCACCCGTGGGAGTGGTTCGCGATCGCCAAGGCGATGCGAGAGACGCATCTGCTGCCGGACTTCATCGTCGTCGACGGCGCCGAGGGCGGCACCGGCGCCGCGCCGCTGGAGTTCACCGACCACGTGGGCGCACCCCTGCAGGAGGGGCTGATGCTGGTGCACAACACGTTGACCGGCATCGGGCTGCGCGATCGCATCCAGCTCGGCTGCGCCGGCAAGGTGGTGAGTGCCTTCGACATCGCGCGGCTGATGGCGCTGGGCGCCGACTGGTGCAACGCGGGGCGCGGCTTCATGTTCGCGCTGGGCTGCATCCAGGCGCAGGCCTGCCACACCGGCCACTGCCCGACCGGCGTGACCACGCAGGACCCGATGCGCCAGAAGGCGCTGGTGGTGCCGACCAAGGCCGACCGCGTGTTCATGTTCCACCAGGAAACGCTGCGCGCGCTGAAGGAACTGGTGCAGGCCGCCGGGCTGCAGCACCCGCGCGAGATCACCGCCGCGCACATCGTGCGGCGCGTGGCCGACCACGAGGTGAAGCTGCTGGCGACGCTGCTGCCGTTCGTGAAGCCAGGCGCGCTGCTGGCCGCCGAGCGCGGCGAGATTGACTGGCCGCACCAGGTGTTCCGGCTCTACTGGCCGCGCGCGAGTGCGCATTCCTTCTTGCACCAACCCGATCCGCTGGCGACAGCGGCGGCGTGAACGACTAAGCTCCCGGCAGGCGGCCCCGATCGCCCCAGAGTCACAGTCCCCAGGAGACGACAAGCGTGCTGAAGGTCTATCTCGTCGAAGACGATCCGCTGGTGGCCCAGCATGTGCTCGACACGCTGAACGAAGCGCCCGGCATCCGCTGCGTCGGCCACGCCAACCGGCTGGGCATCGCCCGCATCGACCTGCCGCAGTGCCGCCCCGACGTGCTGCTGTCCGACCTGGGCCTGCCCGACGGCGACGGCACCGAGCTGATCGGCGAGTTGAGCCATGCCCCCGCGATCGACGGCGTGTGGCACCCGCACATCCTGGTGTTCTCGGTGTTCGGCGACGAGGCGCGCGTGATCCAGGCCATCGAGGCCGGCGCCGACGGCTACTTCCTGAAGGGCTGCACCTCGGAGGAGCTGGTGCGCGCCGTCGAGCAGGCCGCGCGCGGCGAGTCGCCCATCTCGCCGGCGATCGCGCGCCACCTGCTCAAGCGCTTCCGCGAGGACGGCTTCAGCGACACGAGCTTCCGCGACTCGGGCTTCTCGGAGTTCGGCGGCGGCGGGGGCGACACCGGCATGATGGACCTCGACGAGCCCTCGCGCCGCGACCACGAGGTCAGCGCCCGCGAGCACGAGGTGCTGCGGCTGGTGGCCCAGGGCTACGTCAGCGAGGAGATCGCCGAGCGCCTGCTGACCACGCCGAGCGCCGTGGCCACCGCGGTGCGCAACGTCTACCGCAAGCTGCAGCTGGGGCAGCGCGCCCGCGCCACCGTGCAGGCGCAGTCGCGTCCCGGCTGGGCGTGAAG
>NZ_AZND01000338.1:0-3032 GCF_000576205.1 Methylibium sp. T29
GTTCGCCCTCGGCCGCGGCGTCGAGCGGCGAGGGCCCGGCGTGCAGCGAGCCGTCGCGCTTGAGCGCGAGCAGGCCGCCGTCGACCTGCTCGCCGCCGAAGAACAGGTGCACGGTGTCGATGGCGCCCTGGTCGGGCGCCAGCACCACGCCGCGCTCCACCAGGTTCTCGAGCTCGCGGATGTTGCCCGGCCAGTCGTAGGCCAGCATCGCGTCGATCGCGCGGCTGGTGAAGCCGCTCACGCGCCGGCCGTCGCGCTGGTTGAACTTGTGCAGGAAGTGGTTCATGAACACCGGGATGTCCTCGCGCCGCTCGCGCAGCGGCGGCACCCGCACCGGCAGCACGTTGAGGCGGAAGAACAGGTCCTCGCGGAAGCGGCCGGCCTTGACCTCCTCGCGCAGGTTCAGGTTGCTGGCCGCCACCACGCGCACGTCGACCTTGCGCGCCTGCGTGCCGCCCACGCGCTCGACCTCGCGCTCCTGCAGCGCGCGCAGCAGCTTGCCCTGCGCGGGCCAGGCCAGGATGCCGATCTCGTCGAGGAACAGCGTGCCGCCGTCGGCGCGCTCGAAGCGGCCGGGCCGGTTGCTCACGGCGCCGGTGTAGGCGCCCTTCTCCACCCCGAACAGCTCGGCCTCCACCAGCTCTTCGGGGATGGCCGCGCAGTTGATGGCGACGAAGGGCCCGGCCGCGCGCGGGCCGATGCGGTGCAGGCTGCGCGCCAGCACCTCCTTGCCCACGCCGCTCTCGCCCTGGAACAGCACGGTGGCCTGGGTGTCGGCGGCGCGGCGGATCATGTGGCACACCGCGTTGAAGCCGGCCGACACGCCCACCACGTCCTCGCCGCCGAGCAGCGAGCGCGCCTCCGGCGCCGCCGCGGCGCCGCGGTTGGCGGCGCTCAGGCCGCTGCTCAGGCTGTCGGCCTGCAGCGAGCGCAGGTCGTCGTCGGCGTCCTCCCAGTCCTCGACCGGGCGGCCGACGATCACGCAGTGCGGTGCGCCCTGCGCGCAGCACTGCACCTCGCGGAACATCACCGGCCGGCCCATGAAGCGGCTGACGAAGCCCGAGGCATAGCCCACCTGCTGCCAGCACGCCACGTCGGTGCCGATGCCGTAGAGGCGGATGTGCTCTTCGGCCTCGGCCGAGCCGTGCCAGTTGAACTCGCCGTAGAAGCGGCCGTGCTCCTCGTTCATGTCGAGCCGCACCGGCTCGACGCGCGCCACGCCCTCCAGCATGTGCAGCTGCGGGCCGACCAGCATGGCCTCGGTGGGGTGGGTGGAGCCGCGCAGCTTGCGCGCGAGGTCGGCGTCGTGCGAGCCGGAGTTGTAGCCCACGCGCGTGATCAGGCCGCGCGCGCGATCGATGCCCAGGCTCTCGATCAGCTCCTGCCGCAGCACGCCCTGACCCGACACGTGCATCAGCAGCATGCGCTGCTCGTCGAGCCAGATGCGGCCTTCGCGCGCGTCGAAGTGGATGCGCGACACGAGGTCGTCGATCGCCGGCGTGGCGGCGCTCTTGGGGGGCGGGGTCTTGTGCGAGGCCATGGGCGGCGCTTGTAGAAATTCAAACAGTGCAGGCCGCGGATGCTAGCGGCGACCTGCATGAATTGATACACGCGTTTGAGCCGAGTGGCTCGCGACACGGCCGCAAACGCGTTCGCGAGGCCGATTCCGGCGCTCGCGGCGACCAAAGATCAGGGTGTTCCCTAGACCCTGGCGCGATGGCACAGGCCGTGCGAAAGCAGGCCATCTCGACTCCCGTTTCATCACGCATGTCCGTCGTGCCGTTTCATCCGCCAGGGGCCGCTCCGGCCTGCTGGGTGCGCCTGCGCAACGAGCGTCGCGACGGCTTCGTCGAGTTCGATTTCTCGCTCGGCGACCCCGACCTGTGGGTGGAGCTGATCCTGCCGCGCCCGGCCTTCGACGCCTTCTGCACCGCGCAGCGGGCGCGTTCGCTCGGCGCGGCCGAAGGCGCGCGCATCGACGCCGAGCAGGCCAAGTGGCGCTACGGCCGACACGGACCCGACGAATAGCCCACGGCCCCGACACCGGAACGACAAGACACCAGAACACCAGGAGACAAACAGACCATGACCGTCGAAATCCGCACCCAGACCGTCAAGCCGGTGCGCCAGACCTTCGGGCACCTGGCGCGGCGCTTCGGCGACAAGCCGGCCACGCGCTACCAGGAGGCCACCTACGACATCCAGTCCGAGGTGAACCACCACTACAAGCCGCTGTGGGACCCCGAGCGCGACCTCTACGACAAGCGCCGCACCGCCGTCGAGATGGCCGACTGGTACGCGCTGAAGGACCCGCGCCAGTACTACTACGGCAGCTACACGATGGCGCGCGCCAAGCAGCAGGAGGCGCTGGACCGGCAGATGGAGTTCGCCGACCGGCGTGCCCTGCTGGCGCAGCTGCCGGCCGAGGCGCGCGAGGCCATCGTCTTCGCCCTCGTGCCGCTGCGCCACTACGAGTGGGGCGCCAACACCAACCTGAGCCACGTGGCCGCCTACGGCTGGGGCACCGCGGTGACGCAGGCCGCGGTGATGGGCGCGATGGACCGCCTGGGCCTGGCCCAGCACCTCTCGCGCATCGGCCTGCTGGTGGACGGCAACACCGGCGCCGCGCTCGACCAGGCGCACCGCCACTGGGTCGAGCACCCGGCCTGGCAGGGCCTGCGCCGCGAGGTGGAGAACCTTTTCGTCACGCGCGACTGGTTCGAGGTCTTGGTGGCGCAGACGCTGGTGGCCGACGGCCTGCTCTACCCGCTGTGCTACCAGCACTTCGACGCGCACATGGCGCAGCGCCACGGCCCGGCGCTGTCGACCGTGCTCGACCACATCAACCGCTGGCAGGACGAGACGGTGAAGTGGGTCGACGCGACCGTCAAGACCGCGGCGACGGAGAGCGAGGCCAACCGGGCGCTGATCCAGGGCTGGGTGAACCACTGGCGCAGCGCGTTGAAGGCGGCGCTGGCCCCGCTGGCCGAGGCCACGCTGGGCGAGCAGGGCGCGGGCGCGCTGGCCGCGGC
>NZ_AZND01000339.1:0-2999 GCF_000576205.1 Methylibium sp. T29
GGCGGCCGGCGTGAACCGGGAGGCGCTGGCCGCGCTGCTGGCGCGCGAGGCCGAGTGCACCGCGGTGCGCGCCCAGGGCGCCGGCGGCCAGAACGTCAACAAGGTGTCGAGCGCGATCCACCTGCGCTTCGACGTGCCCGCCTCGTCGCTGCCCCCGGCACACAGGGCGCGCCTGCTGGCGCTCAACGACCAACGGCTCAGCAGCGACGGCGTGATCGTCATCAAGGCGCAGGAGCAGCGCACCCAGGCGCGCAACCGCGAGGACGCGCTGCAGCGCCTGCTGGAACTGGTGGCCAGCGTGGCGACGCCGCCGCGCAAGCGGATCGCGACGAAGCCGACCTTCGGCTCGAAGCAGCGGCGGCTGGAGAGCAAGGCGCGCGACGGGCAGATCAAGGCACTGCGCCGCCGCGCGATCGACTGAGTCCGGCGGCTCGGGTAGCCCGGCGGGCCGCGCCACAATGCGGCGAATGGCCAAGGACAAGACGAACTACACCTGCAGCGAATGCGGCGGCACGAGCCCCAAGTGGCTGGGCAAGTGTCCGGCCTGCGGGGCCTGGAACACGCTGGAGGAGACTGTCGCCGAGCCGGCCGCGGCCACGCGGCATCGCTTCCAGTCGCTGGCGCGCAGCCAGCCCGTGGCCACGCTCAGCGA
The DNA here is from genome assembly GCF_000576205.1 of Methylibium sp. T29. Classification (NCBI taxonomy): domain Bacteria; kingdom Pseudomonadati; phylum Pseudomonadota; class Betaproteobacteria; order Burkholderiales; family Sphaerotilaceae; genus Methylibium; species Methylibium sp. T29. Next base: position 653 of record NZ_AZND01000339.1, read on the forward strand.
GATCGACGCGGCCGACGTCGCGCGCACGCCCACCGGCATCGAGGAACTCGATCGCGTGCTCGGCGGCGGCATCGTCGCCGGCGGCGTGGTGCTGATCGGCGGCGACCCGGGCATCGGCAAGTCGACGCTGCTGCTGCAGGCGGTCGACGCGCTGTCGGCGCAGATGAGGGTGCTGTACGTCAGCGGCGAGGAGAGCGGCGCGCAGCTCGCGCTGCGCTCGCGCCGGCTCGGCCTGGACGGCAGCCGCGTGCGGGTGCTGGCCGAGATCCACCTCGAGAAGATCCAGGCCACGATCGACGCCGAGCAGCCGGCCTTCTGCGTGATCGACTCGATCCAGACCGTCTATTCGGACCAGCTCACGTCGGCCCCGGGCTCGGTGGCCCAGGTGCGCGAGTGCGCCGCCCAGCTCACGCGCACCGCCAAGTCCAGCGGCACCAGCATCGTTCTGGTCGGCCACGTGACGAAGGAGGGTGCGCTGGCCGGGCCGCGCGTGCTGGAGCACATCGTCGATACCGTGCTGTACTTCGAGGGCGACACGCACAGCAGCTTCCGTCTCGTGCGGGCCATCAAGAACCGCTACGGCGCGGTCAACGAGATCGGTGTGTTCGCGATGACCGAGCGCGGCCTCAAGGGCGTGGCCAACCCGAGCGCGATCTTCCTCTCGACCCACGGCGAACCGGTCCCGGGCTCCTGCGTGATGGTCACGCTCGAAGGCACCCGCCCGCTGCTGGTGGAGATCCAGGCGCTGGTCGACAGCGGCGGGCCCAGTCCGCGGCGCCTGTCGGTCGGCCTGGAGCGCGACCGACTGGCGATGCTGCTCGCGGTGCTGCACCGTCATGCCGGCATCGCCTGCATGGACCAGGACGTGTTCGTCAACGCGGTCGGCGGCGTGCGCATCAGCGAGCCGGCGGCCGACCTGGCGGTGATGCTGGCGATCCAGAGCTCGCTGCGCGGGCGGCCGCTGCCGCGCGGCTTCATCGCCTTCGGCGAGGTCGGTCTGGCCGGCGAGGTGCGACCTGCGCCGCGCGGCCAGGAGCGCCTGAAGGAGGCGGCCAAGCTGGGGTTCAGTGTCGCGGTGCTGCCGAAGGCCAATGCACCGAAGAAGCCGATCGAGGGCCTGCGGATCCACGCCGTCGAGCGCGTCGAGCAGGCGATCGACGTGCTGCGGGAGCTGTCATGAGCGATGCGACCTTCGCGGACCTGCCCGCGCCGCCCTACTACGCGGTGGTCTTCAGCAGCCGACGCGCGCCGGCTGTCCTGGACAGCGACGACGGCTACGACGCGATGGCCGGCCGCATGGTCGAGGTCGCCGCCACGCAGCCGGGATTCCTGGGGGTGGAAAGCGCGCGCGACGTCGAGGGCTTCGGCATCACCGTGTCCTACTGGCGCAGCCTGGCCGACATCGCTGCATGGAAGGCACACGCCGAGCACAGCGTGGCGCGCGAGCGTGGCCGGCAGGCTGGTACACGCACTACGAATTGCGGATCGCGCGGGTCGAGCGCGCCTATGGCGGACCGCCCGCGCACGAGGGGCCGGCATGTTGAACCGACCCGGGATGGGCTGGTGCCTGGCCGCCGCGGGCCTGGTGGTGGGCTACTGGGGCTATGGCTGGCCGGGGCTGGCCCTGGCGGCGACGGCGATCGTGTTCTGGCTGCTGCTGCAGTTCAGCCGCGCGATGCGCGTGATGCGCCAGGCTGGCAGCGGGCCGATCGGTCAGGTCGGCAGCGCGTGATGCTCAACGCCAGGCTGCGGCCGGGCCTGACGATGCTGGAGATCCTGCCGCTGACCGGCAGTCTGGGGTGGTGATCGGCGACCCGGCCGACGAGGCCTTTCGCTGGCGTGACGCTGGCGGCGCCAGCGTACGCCTGCAGCTCGAGCGCGGGCGCCTGCAGTCGTGGGTGCTCGAACGCGAGGACGCGGCGGCGCCCGATCGCTAGCGGGGCCGTTCAGCCGCCGAAGCGCCGGCGCGAGACCAGACCGACGACGCCGAGCGCGGCCAGGATCAGTGCGACCGTGTTGGGCTCGGCCACGCTGCCCGCATCGGCTTCGGGCGTCACGGCACGGGCGGCGACGGGCGCGGCGATCGCCGGCGTCGACCGGGCCACCGGATGCTCCGCGGCCCCGGGGCGGGTCTGGGCCTGGCTGCCGTAGGCGATGGCGGCCAGGGTGAGCGTGGCGAGCAGGGGCTTGAGGAACACGTTCATGGGTGACCGAAGTTCGGCTCGGGATCGAGCGGGGCAAGAAATTGCTGCACAGCACAAAAGTACCGCCGTACCCTTGCGCCATCAACCCCGTGAAGGGGGGTTCCCCCGGTTCAGGGGGCGGCGGGCGGGGGCGGCCGGCCGGG
>NZ_AZND01000340.1:0-2940 GCF_000576205.1 Methylibium sp. T29
CCCGAGCGGCCCCGGCGGCGGCCGGTGGCGCCGCCGCCGCACCGGCCTGTGCCGCCAGCCCCAGCGATGCGCAGCCGGACAGCAGCAGTGCACCCGCCAGCAACAGCACCGGAACGCGCAGGAACTTCATGCTCGACGGGATTGCGGCGCCGCACCGCGCCCGTTGCGGGCGCGAGGCCTTCGCCTCAGACGCTCAGCGCCTTGAAACGGATGCGCTTGGGCTTGGCGCCCTCCTCGCCCAGGCGCTTCTTCTTGTCGGCCTCGTACTCCTGGTAGTTGCCGTCGAAGAAGAACCATTTCGAATCGCCCTCGCAGGCCAGGATGTGGGTGGCGATGCGGTCGAGGAACCAGCGGTCGTGCGAGATCACCATCACGCAGCCGGCGAACTCGAGCAGCGCGTCTTCCAGCGCACGCAGCGTCTCCACGTCGAGGTCGTTCGACGGTTCGTCGAGCATCAGCACGTTGCCGCCTGTCGCCAGCGTCTTGGCCAGGTGCAGGCGTCCGCGTTCGCCGCCCGACAGGTTGCCCACCAGCTTCTGCTGGTCGTTGCCCTTGAAGTTGAAGCGCCCCAGGTAGGCCCGCGACGGCACGACGAACTTGCCGATCACCAGGTTGTCGAGACCGCCTGACATGTCCTGCCACACGGTCTTGTCGCCTTCCAGCGTCTCGCGGGTCTGCTCGACGAAGGCCATCTTGACGGTCGCGCCGACCTTCACGTTGCCCGAGTCCGGCTTCTCCTTGCCGGCGATCATGCGGAACAGCGTGGACTTGCCCGCACCGTTCGGGCCGATGATGCCGACGATCGCGCCGGCCGGTACCTTGAAGCTCAGGTTGTCGATCAGCACCCGGTCGCCGAAGCTCTTGGTGACGTTCTCGAACTCGATGACCTCGTTGCCCAGGCGGTCGGCCACCGGGATGAAGATCTCGTTGGTCTCGTTGCGTTTCTGATATTCGACGTCCGACAGTTCCTCGAAGCGCTGCAGGCGTGCCTTGCTCTTGGCCTGGCGCCCCTTGGCGTTCTTGCGGACCCACTCGAGCTCCTGCTTCATCGCCTTGGTGTGGGCATCCTCGGCCTTCTGCTCCTGCTCGAGGCGGGCTTCCTTCTGCTCGAGCCAGTCGGAGTAGTTGCCTTCCAGGGGATGCCGCGGCCGCGGTCGAGCTCCAGGATCCACTCGGCGGCGTTGTCGAGGAAATAGCGATCGTGGGTGATGCCGACCACGGTGCCGGGGAAACGCTTGAGGAACTGCTCCAGCCAATCGACCGATTCGGCGTCGAGGTGGTTGGTCGGTTCGTCGAGCAGCAGCATGTCGGGCTGGCTCAGCAGCAGCCGGCACAAAGCGACGCGACGCTTCTCGCCGCCCGAGAGCTTGCCGATCACGGCGTCCCAGGGCGGCAGGCGCAGCGCGTCGGCGGCGATCTCGAGCTGCAGGTCGGTGTTCTCGCTGCCGGCGGCAGCGATCACGGCCTCCAGCTCGGCCTGCTCGGCGGCCAGCTTGTCGAAGTCCGCATCCGGTTCGGCGTACTCGGCATACACCTCGTCCAGGCGCTTCTTGGCGGCCAGCACGCCGCCGATGCCTCCTCGACCGCCTGACGCACGGTCTGCTCCGGGTTGAGCTGCGGTTCCTGCGGCAGGTAGCCGATCTTGATGCCGGGCATGGGCACGGCCTCGCCCTCGATCTCGTTGTCGAGGCCGGCCATGATCTTCAGCAAGGTCGACTTGCCCGAGCCATTCAAGCCCAGCACGCCGATCTTGGCGCCGGGGAAGAAACTCAGGGAAATGTCCTTGAGGATCTGTCGTTTCGGGGGAACCGTCTTGCTGACGCGGTTCATCGTGTACACGTACTGGGCCATGTTCGGAGCGCTCTTCCCGGTCAAATTCTGTAAGGCGCAGCGTTTGCCGCGCGACCACGGTATTGTCGCCGACGGCCCCTGCGGCAGCGGGGATCAGGGATCAAACCACTGACAAGCGCCGGTCCTGGGCGCATGATCCGACGATCGAACAGCCCTCGATGGCGCTTCTGGAGACACGCATGACGACCCTCACCCGAAGGATGCTCCTCGGCTTGGCAGCCCTGGGCCTGTACACCGGCCCGGCCTCGTCGGCCGACGACAACGCGGACAACGAGCGCTGGCAGGCGGTGCGCAAGTCGCTGTTCGCGGACCGCCCGATCTCCGAGGACGCGCGCGGCATCGTCGAACTCGACACCCCGGTCCGGGCGGCCGACGCGGCGGTGGTGCCGATCGCCATCCGGACCCAGCTGGTGCAGAGCCCGGCGCGCTACATCCGCAAGCTCTGGCTGGTCATCGACGGCAACCCGTCGCCGGTCGGCGCGGTGTTCAGCTTCACGCCCGAGAGCGGGCGAGCCGATCTGGAAACCCGCGTGCGCATCGAGGAGTACACCCATGTCCGGGCCATCGCCGAGCTGAGCGACGGCAAGCTGGTGATGGACAAGCGCTTCGTCAAGGCGTCCGGCGGCTGTTCGGCACCCGCCGGCAAGGACCTCGCCGAGGCGATGGCCTCGATCGGCCGGATGAAGCTGCGCGTCGAGGGCGAACCGGTCGCCGGCCAGCCGGCGCTGGCGCAGTTGATGGTGAGCCACCCAATGTGTCCGGCCTGGCGATCGACCAGCTCACGCGTCTGGCGCCGCGGCCGCACTATGTGCGCAGCATCAGCGTCACCTACGCCGGCCGGCCGGTGATGAGCGCCGACGTCGATTTCACGATCAGCGAGAACCCCTCGCTGCGCTTCTACTTCGTGCCACGCGGCGACGGCGAACTGAAGGCCCAGGTCGTCGACAGCAGCGAGCGCACGTTCGAGAGCGTGCTCCCCGTCCACTCGAAGTCCTGAGGCCGTGGCGGACACGCCCGGCCCGCCCGGCGACGCACTGCAGCCGGTGGCCGGCGGCGGCCTGCTGGGCCGGCGCGCACTGCTGACGCGCG
>NZ_AZND01000341.1:0-2933 GCF_000576205.1 Methylibium sp. T29
CGCGGGCGGGCGGGCCGTTCAAGCGGGAAAGGGCGCCAGCCTGTCGGCCCACCGGCGGCCTTGCCGATCGCGGCCTTCCCGCGGTCCTGCACTCACTCCCGCCGCTCCCACTTGTCGCGGTACTCCCGCACGATGCCCAGAAACGACCGCAGCAGCGGCGAGGGGTCGGTGGCGCGGTACAGGCAGCTGAGGTCGATGGTGGCCTGCGGCGCGTCGGCGAGCGGGCGGTACACCACGCGCGGCATCTGCAGCGAGGTGATGGATTCGGGGATCAGCGAGAGGCCGTAGCCGCTGGCCACCAGCGCGATGCCGGTCACCGCGTCGCCCACCTCCTGCGCGATCTGGGGCTCGAAGCCCTGCTGCTTGCACAGCTCGATCACCTTGTCGATGAAGCTCGGCCGCCCCACGTTCGGAAACAGCACCAGCGGGTGGTCGGCCAGCGCGCGGAACGGCACCGCCGCCAGCCCGGCCAGCGGGTGGCTCTCGTGCACCGCCACCAGCAGGCGCTCGGTGGTCACCAGCTCGCGGCCGATGTCGGGCAGCGGCGGCATCATGCGGTTGAAGCCCACGGTGATGCGGCGCTGCCGCAGCCCCTCGATCTGCTCGTTCTTGGTCATCGTGTGCAGCACGATGCTCACGCCCGGCAGCCGGGTGCGGAAGGCCTCCAGCAGCTCCGGGATCACGCCGTAGATGCCGGAGCCGAAGATGCCCACGTCCAGCCGGCCGAGCTTGCCTTCGCCGGCGCGCTGCACGCGGTCGATGGCGCCTTCCACCAGCATGCGGATGTTGTTGGCCTCGGTGCGGAACATCTCGCCGGCCTGCGTGAGCTCCACGCCCTTGGGCGTGCGCACGAACAGGTCGACGCCCAGCTCTTCTTCCAGCGCGCGGATCTGTCGCGTGAGCGGCGGCTGGGAGATGTGCAGCCGCGCCGCGGCGCGGCCGATGTTCAGCTCCTCAGCCACCGCCACGAAGTACTTGAGGTGTCGCAGGTCCATGAGGTGCAGGGGAAAGGTGGGGAGGGCGGCCCGACGGGTATGGCCGCCGGGCGTGAACGGTATTGGCTTTGCCTCGGGGTCTCAAGTATCTTCGCGTCGCCGCGGATCGGCGCACGCCGACCGCCGCACGGTGATAACCCTGAGAGGAGCCCCGAGGTGCCCGTCGACCCCTGTCCGTCATCGCACCGCGTCACGATTGCCGACACCGGCGAGGCCTACGCCTGCAACAGCGCCGAGACCGTGCTGGTCGGCCTGGCGCGGCTCGGCAAGCGCGGCATCCCGGTGGGCTGCCGCGGCGGCGGCTGCGGTGTGTGCAAGGTGGAGGTGGTGTCGGGCCAGTACCGCAAGCGCGTGATGAGCCGCAACCACGTGAACGCCGACGACGAGGCCTGCCACCGCGTGCTGGCCTGCTGCATCTACCCGATCAGCGACGTGGTGGTGCGCGCCATCGGGCCGATGCAGAAGTCGCTCAACCGCGGCAGTGCCGCCGCTGCATCAGCCGCCACCACGCCGGAGGCGGCCAAGGCCTGAGCGAGGCACGGTCGCCACCGCGGGGCCGCACAAGGCCCCGCATGCCCGGCCTCAGGTCACGATGGTGAGGAAGCTCTCGTGCAGCTTGCCGTTCGGGTAGTCCAGGCCGTGGCCGAAGCCGTCGTGGGTCCAGGTGATCGGTTCAACGTCCGGGTAGGGGTCGTAGCCGCCACAGAAGGTCTCGAAGCGGTTGCCCGAAGGGTCCCAGGCGTAGATGGTCTCGCCGCGCGTGGTGCCGTGGCGGGTGGGGCCGATGTCGATGGGCACGTTGTTCATGCCCATGATGTCGCCGGCGCGCAGCACGCGCTCCCAGGTCGGCATGCGGAAGCTCAGGTGGTGCAGCTTGCCCGGCTCGGGGTACTCGACGAAGGCGATGTCGTGCGTCTTGTGCGAGCACGCCAGGAAGATCGCCACCTCGGGTTCGCCCGCTTCCTTGGGGCCGAGGATGCGCTCCACCAGGTAGAAGCCCAGCACCTCGGTGAACAGCTTCTTGTTGGCGGCGATGTTGGTGCCGTACAGCAGGCAGTGGTCCAGGCGGGTGGGCGCCATGCCGCGCTCCGAGTCGGGGCCCCAGGGCGCGGGGTTCACCTGGCCGAGGCCGTTGCCCACGTGCTTCTTGTCGGCATACAGCTCGAACAGGTGGCCGGTGGGCAGCTGGAAGCGCACGCGCTCGCCGGTCTCCAGCAGGTCGCCGGCCGGCACGCGCTCGGTCTCCAGGCCGTAGGCGCGCACGTCGCGCTCCAGCTGGTCGAGCGTGGCGCGGTCCAGCACCTTGTAGCCCACGAAGTCGATGCCGGCGGTGTCGGCCTCGCGCAGCACCACGCTGTGGTGGTCGCGCTCGTCCCAGCACTTGAAGTACACGCGGCCCTGCTTGTCGGTGCCGGTCTCCACGAGGCCGATCACGTCACGATAGAACTTGCGGCTGACTTCCAGGTCGAGCACGCGCAATTGCGCGTGGCCGGGACGCAGCACTCCGGTCATTGCCATGGGGGGTCTCCTCGAGGTGGCGGTGTGCGGTGGGCTCGTGCGACGTCTCGGGCGGTCGCGGCAGCTTGTTGTTGTTGTCGAGCGGTTGCGGGGAAGTGTAGGAAGCGCTCCGCCCGGCGGTCCAATACCGATACTGGGCTGTCGCGATACCTTGTAGGTATCCGCCGGGCCCCGAGGCCGCGGCTCAGCCCTGCGGCGGCGGTGCCAGCGCGCGCAGCCGGTAGATGAGCTGCGCGCGCGTGATGCCCAGCAGCCGCGCCGCGGCGGACTGGTTGTCGTGGGTGCGCGCCATGGCGCTGCGGATCAGCGCGGCCTCGATCTGGTCGAGCGGCGCGCTGGACACGTCGCCGCTGCCGCTCAGCAGCGCCATCACGCGCTGGCCCAGCTCCTGCGGGCCGTGGGGGCCGGGTTCGCCCTCGG
>NZ_AZND01000342.1:0-2930 GCF_000576205.1 Methylibium sp. T29
CAGCAGGGGCCGGCCGGCATGCCGCCGGGCATGGGACAGGCGCCGCGAGGCCGCTGATGCAGCGCGACCCCGAACCGGCCGTCGCCACCACCGGGCTGCGCCCCGGCGAAACGCCGCTGATCGAGCTGCGCGGCGTGACCAAGACCTACCGCAACGGCGACCTCGCGGTGCAGGTGCTGCACGGCATCGACCTGACGATCTACGAGGGCGAGTTCGTCGCCATCATGGGCGCGTCGGGTTCGGGCAAGTCGACGCTGATGAACATCCTGGGCTGCCTCGACAAGCCCACCACCGGCAGCTACCGCTTCCTCGGCCGCGACGTGTCCTCGCTCGACCGCGACGAACTCGCGCTGCTGCGGCGTGACGACTTCGGTTTCGTGTTCCAGAGCTACCACCTGATCGCGACCGCAACCGCGGCAGAGAACGTGGAAGTGCCGGCCATGTACTCCGGCCTGCCGCCAGCGCAGCGGCACGAGCGCGCGAAGGCGCTGCTCGGCGAGCTGGGCCTGGCCGACCGGCTGGAGCACCGGCCCAACCAGTTGTCGGGCGGGCAGCAGCAGCGCGTGTCGATCTCGCGCGCACTGATGAACGGCGGCCGCATCATCCTCGCCGACGAACCGACCGGCGCGCTCGACAGCAAGAGCGGCGCCGACGTGATGAAGCTGCTGGCCGACCTGTCAGCACGCGGCCACACGGTGCTGCTGATCACCCACGCGAAGGAAGTGGCCGACCACGCCGACCGGCTGATCGAGATCAAGGACGGCCGCATCGTCGCCGACCCCGGCTCGGCGCCGCCGTCGCCCGAGCAGGCCGACTACGTGCCGCCGGCCATCACCCACGAAGGCTCGCACCTGGCCGACGTGGTGGAGGCCGCGAAGATGGCGCTGCGCTCGCTGCGCGCCAACCTGTTCCGCTCGGTGCTCACGCTGCTGGGGATCGTGATCGGCGTCGGCTCGGTGATCGCGATGCTGGCGATCGGCGACGGCGCAAAGCAGGAGGTCATCAACCGCATCAGCGCGATGGGCTCGAACCTGATGCTGGTGCGCCCCGGCGCGCCCAACCAGCGCGGCTTCAACAGCACCGCGACGCTGGTGGTCGCCGACGTGGCTGCGATCGATCAGGTGCCAACGTGCTGGCCGCCGTGCCCGAACAGAACAGCAGCGCGACGCTGCGCTACAGCGGCGCCGACTACAGCACCAGCATCAACGGCACCTCGTCGAAATTCCCGCTGGCGCGGCAGTGGCCGGTGGCCCAGGGCAGTTTCTTCAGCGCCGAGGACGAGGCGAGCTACGCCACCGTGGCGGTGCTGGGCCAGACCGTCGCGAAGGCGCTGTTCCCCGACGGCGCGAACCCGGTGGGCGAGTACGTGCTGGTCAACAACCTGCTGTACCAGGTGGTCGGCGTGATGACGGCGCGCGGTGCGTCGCCGATGGGCTCGGACCAGGACGACATCGTGTTCGTGCCGTATGCGACCAGCAGCCTGCGGCTGTCGGGCCAGCGCTTCCTGCGCAACGTGACGGTCGCGGTCGACGACGTGTCGCGCATCGACGAGACCCAGGAGGCCGTGGAGTCGCTGCTGCTCGACCGCCATGGCGTGGTGGACTTCCAGATCCGCAACATGGCCTCGATCATCGAAGCCACCGAGCAGACGCAGAACACGCTGACCATCCTGCTCGGCTCGATCGCGGCGATCTCGCTGCTGGTGGGCGGCATCGGCGTGATGAACATCATGCTGGTGTCGGTGACCGAGCGCACCCGCGAGATCGGCATCCGCATGGCCACCGGCGCGCGCGAGCGCAACATCATGCAGCAGTTCCTGATCGAGGCGATGGTGGTGTCGGCGATCGGCGGTGCGGTGGGCGTGGTGGGCGGACTGGCCACCGCCGCCGCGATCGGCGCGTTCGGCACGCCCGTCCAGTACTCGCTCGCGCCGGTGCTGCTGGCCTTCGGCTGCGCCTTCGGCACCGGCCTGGTGTTCGGCTGGCTGCCGGCGCGCAAGGCCGCGCAGCTCGACCCGGTGGTCGCGCTGGCCGCCGAATGAACACCCTCTCCCGCCCCATGTCCACGATGCTTCCCCGACCCGCGCCGCGCTGGCGCGCCTCCGCCCTGCTGATCGCGCTGGCCCTCGCCGGCTGCGCGACGGCGATCGACACCACGCGGCCTACGCTGGACCTGCCGCCGCAATGGAACGAGGCCGCGACCGCCGCCAGCGGGCCGTTGCAGCGCGACTGGTGGCGCGGCTTCCAGTCCGACGAGCTGGCGCGGCTGATCGACGCCGCCCAGGCCGGCAGCCCGACGCTGGCGATCGCCGCCGAGCGCGTGCAGCAGGCCGAGATCGCGGTGCGCAGCGCTGGCGCGACGCTGTTCCCGTCGGTCAGCGTCAGCGGCAATTCCGGCGCCCGGCGCGCCGACCCGGGGCCGGGGTTCGACGCCAGCACCAGCAAGTCGTCGAGCGTATCGCTCGGCGTCAGCTACGAGATCGATCTGTGGGGCCGGCTCGCCGCCGGCGTGAAGGGCGCCGAGGCCTCGCTGGCCGCCAGCCGCTACGACCTCGAGACCGCACGGCTGTCGCTCAGCACCGGCGTGGCCAACGCCTATTTCCAGGTGCTCGCGCTGCGCATGCGGATCGAGATCGCGCGCGACAACCTGGCCATCGCCGAGCGCGTGTTCGGCATCGTCGAATCCCGCTACCGCAACGGCGCGGCCTCGGCGCTGGACGTGAGCCGCCAACGCATCACAGTGCTGTCACAGCGGGCCACGCTGGAGCCACTGGAGGTGCAGGAGCGCCAGACCGTCACCGCGCTGGCCATCCTGCTCGGCCGCCCGCCGCAGGCGCTGCAGGTGGAGACGCGCAGCTTCGAGCGCTTCGCGGTGCCCGAGGCGGGCGCCGGTCTGCCGTCGGAGCTGCTGGTGCGCCGCCCCGACCTGGC
>NZ_AZND01000343.1:0-2929 GCF_000576205.1 Methylibium sp. T29
AACCAAAGGGCGGCGAGGCCGAAGACGGCCAGGGCTAGCTGCGTCATGGGCACACCATCTCGAATCCGCCCGCCCTGACCGACAGCGCCGCCTGAATCCACTGGATCGCGTCGCCGCTCTTGATGTGGTTTGTGGTGACGCGGAATACCCGCCAGCCCTCAAGCGTCGCCAGCGCGTACTTCTCGCAATCGCTGTTGAATCCAGCCCCGCGCGAGTGCCGGCCACCGCTCCAGACACCGCCCTCCACTTCGAGCGCCACCTTGGCGTCAGGCCAAGCGAAGTCGAAGCGGAACCGGCGCCCCTTGGTGAACCTGAATTCGCGCTCAGGCGTGGGGAGCTTGTAGGCCCTTATCTGGAGCGCCATCTCGGCCTCAAGCTCGCTCACAGCGCGCCTCGATACATCCACACCAGCAGATCAATCAGATTGGCAAGGCCGTAGAGCAACGTGCACCAGAACGCTAGACCCGCAGCAATCGCGAGCCACGCCCATCGGCCTAGCGTCAAGGTCAATTCGTCCTCAGCATCAATGTCACGCATGGCGGGCTCCCAGCTCAAACACACTGCTCACCTGACCCAGCCCCTCGACGTACCTCCACGGCTGCGGCGGCCCCTTCTCCAGCTTCAGCGGCACGGATGCCTCATACCTCCCGCCAACACGGCGCAGCCATCCACCACGCACAGCGTTGTCGACCACCGTTTGCATGTTTGGCACGCCGGAAACCGACCCGAACTGCGTGATCAGGTCTTGGAAGGAGGCTGTCTGCTTGGTGCGGGAGAGGACTTCCCATACATCGGCCACCCAGGGGTTTTGCGGGGTCATGCGCGCTTCTCCTGCCACTCGCGGGTGAACTCGCCTTTGAAGTGGGGCGAGACGCTGAAGCGGTAGTCGTTGCTGCAGGGAATCTGCTGGATCGGCACGCCGGGGTTGATGATCTCGACGGGCAGGCGTGGCTGATGCGTGGTGTTGCGCTTGGTCGGGGTCTCGGCGCGCCAGGGTGAGGCTGCGCCTTTGGGCTTGGTCCGCCGCTCGACTGCAGAAGCGTAGGCGGATGCCGCTTGTTGGTCGAGGAAGTACCGAGTGACCGTGCTCTGACCAACTCGGACGAGAACTCCCTTGTCTAGGTAGGTCTTGATCCGTGAAAGCAGCGTGCCGCGAGGCAGGTTCAGTTCGGTTTCGAGGTGAGCGATCGAAGCACCACGCTTGCCGCACTTCCTGACGACTTCGGCGAACTGAGGAAACGGATCGACGCGCACGAACTTCCGGCCTTCGCGCTTGGCATCGAGGCGGCGCTGGTAGCGGGCTTTGGCGTTCTCGGCAATCTCGGCCTTGATCTCTGTAAGCCGTGCTGGCCAGTTGTAAGCCATGGCTTCCACTTCGGTCGTGAAGTACCGGATGTGCTTGCCGTAGCCGACACGGAACAGCAGGCCCTTCTGCCAATAGCGACTGACCGAAGCCTTGATGCTGACGGGCTTGATCCCAGGAATCTTGATCTCGGTAACGGCTGCGCCATTCGAGCCAGCGGCCTTGATGATGGATTCGATGGTTTGGAAGGGGGTCATGCGATTTCCGATTCGCGGTCAGCCCAATAAGGCTGCGGGTCCTTGTGGAGCAGCCAGGTCAGGCTGCGCGGTGTGTAGCCGTCCCACCATCCGCTCAGGTAGGCCGTCTGAAGCGGAAGCTCCGGGCGCGTCCTGCGGATGTGATTGCGGCGGTCTTTAAAGGCTTGGTGCTCGCCGTCGGTGAAGCCGGATTCGTAGGCAGTCATGCAGCCTCCGACTTGATCGATTGAGCTACCGCCTTCAGGGTTGGCGGGGGCTTTGTCGCTGTCGCTGCGCGCTCGTCCATAGCGGAGAGCACGGCGGCGGTGCTCGTTGCGGCTTGGGTCGATCGCGCCGGGACCACCGCAGCTCCCAGCGGCACTGGTTCAGCCAAGTCATCGGCGCCGGGATGAACTGCCCGCCATCCTTAGCCCAGATCTCGGATGCGATGTGCGCCCTGAGGCCGGAGATAACTCGATCGGCAATAGGCTCGCAGCCCTTGGTCTCCCACTTGTCCCGGCATTGAGACTCGGCAGCCTTCCGCGGGTGGGAAGGCCAGAGCGCCCAAAACTCATCAAACCGACTGCCCCCGTGGGGGGTTGGGGGGATACGTCTCCGACTACGTCTCCGAATACGAATACGGGCGCATCTGCTTCGCCATCGATGTGCGTATGCTCAGCATCTGCTACGCATACGCTATCCATTGCTGGGTACTTGCTCGTCTTTGCGCGCGTCTGCTGCCTGAAGTCCAGCAACTGAAGGTAGCTCTCCCCGTCCTGAGCCGGGTACACCCTTACAAGGGCCGCGTCTACGCAAGCGCGCAGCCACTTCCCAATGTCCGAGTCGGAAACCTTGTTGAGTTGCCTCGGGTAGCAGGCTGCACGTAGCAGCCCGTGGTCCGCGTAGTAACGGCCGAAGTCGTCCACCACCGACATCAGCCGGCGGTAGAACGTCTCATCGGCCCAGCCGAGCTTCGCTATGCGCGGGCTCGTCAGGATTCCTTCGCGGAGGATGCGGTTAGGCAACTCCATCCCCCTTGGCGTCGCCCAGCAGCTTCACACCATGCTTTCGCATCACATCCAGAAGATCACCAAAGAACTGACTGCTTGGGTCGTCTAGGAGGTCCGCCATCAACTCATAGCCTTCACGGCCGATGCCGAAGACGTCCAGATTCCTTAGAAACCTCCCGCCCGCGAACTGCTGCGGCTTGATAGAGCGCACTTGCTCAAAGAGAGCCTTGAGAACATCGTCGGCCATCCAATCCGGCATGGCGCCAGAACCGTAGGCCATGAAATCGTCAAGGCTCATCGGCCCATCAACAGCGAGCCGAGCCATCAACTCGGTGCGAATGTCCTTGCGGTCGTGCTCGTCTTCATGGCACGGCTGGCAC
>NZ_AZND01000344.1:0-2921 GCF_000576205.1 Methylibium sp. T29
ATCTCATCTGCGCAAGGCAGAACGTGAAGACGGCCGCCCTGGACCTCGCCCGCGAGCGCCAGGCGCACGAGGCCGGCGCGCGGACCCGCGCCACGGCCCACGAGCGGACGCCGCAGCAGGAGCGCCAGAAGGCCGCCAGAGAGGCCGAGCGCGGCCGTGAGGCTTGGACGCTAGGGCAGGGCATGAAAAAGCCCGTAGCGGGCTGCTACGGGCGTCTGACGCGGTGGAAAGGGGGAGGGGATGTTGTCTACATGGCTCTGCTGTAGTGAGTGGGTTGCGCTCCGGCAGCGGTCCTGATCAATCGTCACCCTTTCTCGGTCCTTCAACGTTCCTGACAACGAGCCTCCTTTTCGCCAATCCATCGACAATCACCGCGAGTCCCTGCTCGAACGCTGCGTCCGGACCGGCTTCGTCGAAGGCGTCTATCGCGGCCCGCAACAGCGGCGAGAGCGGAGCCTGTTCAACGGTGCCGCCGCGCTCGCCGGCATCGCTGTCGCCGGCCTGCTCCTCAAGCACGGCCCCAACAGTGAAGTAGCTGATTGTCATCAGCGCATTGACGGCGTCCCCGGCCGAAAAACCCGCCTCGCAGAGGAAGCGAAGCTGCGCGTCGGCCGTTTCCATCTGCGGTGCGCCCGGTCGCGTGCCGGCATGGATGCGCGCGCCATCGCGGTAGGCGAGCAGCGCCTGCCTGAAGCTGCGGGCATTCCCGATCAGAAATGAGCGCCAGTCGTCGTCGGCTCTCGGCACCGAATGCGTATGATTCTCCGCCAGCATGGCTTCGGCCAGTGCGTCGAGCAGCGCCCGCTTGTTCCTGAAGTGCCAGTAAAGCGCCGGCTGCTGAACCCCCAACCGTTCCGCCAGTTTGCGTGTCGTCAGACCGTCTACGCCGACCTCGTTCAACAGGTCCAGGGCGGCACGGATCACTGTATTCGGCTGCAACTTTGTCATGCTTGACACTTTATCACTGATAAACATAATATGTCCACCAACTTATCAGTGATAAAGAATCCGCGCGTTCAATCGGACCAGCGGAGGCTGGTCCGGAGGCCAGACGTGAAACCCAACAGACCCCTGATCGTAATTCTGAGCACTGTCGCGCTCGACGCTGTCGGCATCGGCCTGATTATGCCGGTGCTGCCGGGCCTCCTGCGCGATCTGGTTCACTCGAACGACGTCACCGCCCACTATGGCATTCTGCTGGCGCTGTATGCGTTGGTGCAATTTGCCTGCGCACCTGTGCTGGGCGCGCTGTCGGATCGTTTCGGGCGGCGGCCAATCTTGCTCGTCTCGCTGGCCGGCGCCACTGTCGACTACGCCATCATGGCGACAGTGCCTTTCCTTTGGGTTCTCTATATCGGGCGGATCGTGGCCGGCATCACCGGGGCGACTGGGGCGGTAGCCGGCGCTTATATTGCCGATATCACTGATGGCGATGAGCGCGCGCGGCACTTCGGCTTCATGAGCGCCTGTTTCGGGTTCGGGATGGTCGCGGGACCTGTGCTCGGTGGGCTGATGGGCGGTTTCTCCCCCCACGCTCCGTTCTTCGCCGCGGCAGCCTTGAACGGCCTCAATTTCCTGACGGGCTGTTTCCTTTTGCCGGAGTCGCACAAAGGCGAACGCCGGCCGTTACGCCGGGAGGCTCTCAACCCGCTCGCTTCGTTCCGGTGGGCCCGGGGCATGACCGTCGTCGCCGCCCTGATGGCGGTCTTCTTCATCATGCAACTTGTCGGACAGGTGCCGGCCGCGCTTTGGGTCATTTTCGGCGAGGATCGCTTTCACTGGGACGCGACCACGATCGGCATTTCGCTTGCCGCATTTGGCATTCTGCATTCACTCGCCCAGGCAATGATCACCGCCCCTGTAGCCGCCCGGCTCGGCGAAAGGCGGGCACTCATGCTCGGAATGATTGCCGACGGCACAGGCTACATCCTGCTTGCCTTCGCGACACGGGGATGGATGGCGTTCCCGATCATGGTCCTGCTTGCTTCGGGTGGCATCGGAATGCCGGCGCTGCAAGCAATGTTGTCCAGGCAGGTGGATGAGGAACGTCAGGGGCAGCTGCAAGGCTCACTGGCGGCGCTCACCAGCCTGACCTCGATCGTCGGACCCCTCCTCTTCACGGCGATCTATGCGGCTTCTATAACAACGTGGAACGGGTGGGCATGGATTGCAGGCGCTGCCCTCTACTTGCTCTGCCTGCCGGCGCTGCGTCGCGGGCTTTGGAGCGGCGCAGGGCAACGAGCCGATCGCTGATCGTGGAAACGATAGGCCTATGCCATGCGGGTCAAGGCGACTTCCGGCAAGCTATACGCGCCTAGGAGTGCGGTTGGAACGTTGGCCCAGCCAGATACTCCCGATCACGAGCAGGACGCCGATGATTTGAAGCGCACTCAGCGTCTGATCCAAGAACAACCATCCTAGCAACACGGCGGTCCCCGGGCTGAGAAAGCCCAGTAAGGAAACAACTGTAGGTTCGAGTCGCGAGATCCCCCGGAACCAAAGGAAGTAGGTTAAACCCGCTCCGATCAGGCCGAGCCACGCCAGGCCGAGAACATTGGTTCCTGTAGGCATCGGGATTGGCGGATCAAACACTAAAGCTACTGGAACGAGCAGAAGTCCTCCGGCCGCCAGTTGCCAGGCGGTAAAGGTGAGCAGAGGCACGGGAGGTTGCCACTTGCGGGTCAGCACGGTTCCGAACGCCATGGAAACCGCCCCCGCCAGGCCCGCTGCGACGCCGACAGGATCTAGCGCTGCGTTTGGTGTCAACACCAACAGCGCCACGCCCGCAGTTCCGCAAATAGCCCCCAGGACCGCCATCAATCGTATCGGGCTACCTAGCAGAGCGGCAGAGATGAACACGACCATCAGCGGCTGCACAGCGCCTACCGTCGCCGCGACCCCGCCCGGCAGGCGGTAGACCG
>NZ_AZND01000345.1:0-2913 GCF_000576205.1 Methylibium sp. T29
CGGGTTGCCGTCGCGGTCGGTGCGCGGGATGCGCGCCGGCAGGTCGCCGCCCACGCCGATCAGCCAGCCGCCCACCTCGCCGGGCGTGATGTCCTGGATCGGCGGCAGCTCGGCGCCGTCGCGCAGCGGCGGCGACTCCTGGCCGTCGGTGAAGAACACCACGCGCGTGTTCGGATCGATCGCCCGCGCGGTGCGGATGGTCCAGCTCATGCCCTTGCCGATGTTGCTGGCATTGGCCCAGCGCATGCGGCCGTCGATGCGGTCCAGCGAGGCGAGCAGCTCCTCGTAGTGGCTGCACACCTCCACCGGCAGCAGCAGCGGCATCACGCGGTAGTCGGCGAACACGGCCCAGCCGATCTTCGAGCCGCAGGGCATCTCGCGCAGCGCGTCGCGCATCGCCGAGCGGGCATAGGCCAGGCGGCTCAGGGGGGCGCCGTCGCGCTCCACGTCCTCCACGTTCATGCTCTGCGTGATGTCGAAGGCAACCAGGTAGTGGAAGGTCGCCCGCTGCAGCATGAAGGGCGGCAACGCCACCGCGGCCACCAGCAGCAGCAACGCGAGCGTGAGCACGAGGTCCGCACGCCGGCCCTGGCGGACCAGCCAGCGGCCGACCCGCACGACGCGGTTCAAGGCAGGTCCCCCGGGTCCATGCCGCGGAGTTGCACCCGGCGGCGCTCGACCGGCACGTTCGGGTCCTCGGCGTAGGCCTCCTGCTCCTCCGGCGCGAGGCGCAGCGCGCGCTCGAGGTTGTAGCGCGCGTCCCAGTCGCCGGGGTCGGCGCGCAACAGGTCGCGGTAGCGCTGCTTGGCCAGTTCGATCAACGGCGCGGTCTCGGCCGACGGCGCGGCGGCGTCACCGCCCGGCGACGCCGCCAGCGCCTGGCGCAAATACATGTTGCCGAGGTTGAACTGCGCCTGGCGGCCGAGGGCATCGAGCGCACCGGGCTGGATCAGGCCGCTGTAGCTCTTGAAGGCCGCGTCGTGGGCGCCCGCCTGGGCCAGCGCGATCGCGCGCGCCAGCCTCACCTCGCGCGGAGCGTCGCGCGGCGCCGGTGCGTCCTTCTTCTCTGCGTCCTTCTCGGCGGGCGGCCGTGCGGCCGCGGCCACGGCCTCGTTGAGTGCCACCACCTGCCGCCAGTGCAGCCCCTGCCAGAGCAGCACGCCAGCGCAGACCGCCGCCGCCGCCGCGAACACGCCATGCACCGACAGCCTTCTCATGACGCACTCCGTCCGTCGCGCCACGCCGGCGCCCAACTCGGCAACTGCAGCGCCCGGCAGACCAGCAGGCCCAGGCAGCACAGCAGCGCCACGCCGTAGCAGGCCGAACTGAAGTCGCGCCGCGGCACCCGCTCCACCACCGACAGCGGAAAGTTCTGCAGGCG
This sequence comes from Methylibium sp. T29, assembly GCF_000576205.1. Lineage (NCBI taxonomy): Bacteria > Pseudomonadati > Pseudomonadota > Betaproteobacteria > Burkholderiales > Sphaerotilaceae > Methylibium > Methylibium sp. T29. The sequence continues at coordinate 1,382 of NZ_AZND01000345.1, forward strand.
GTCGATCTCGGCCATCGCCGCCGCCATCGCGCTGGCGTCGTCGGTCTGGAACAGCCGATAGGGCGTGGGCAGCGTGCGGAAGAAGCTGTGCAACGCCAGCTCTTCCACCGAGTCGAGGCTGCCGACCGCGTCGGTCGTCAGGTCGGGCGAGTTGGGATTGCTGCGGATGTAGATCCAGTACAGACCGATCTTCTGCCGCACCAGCCCGGCCTCGATGCGCTGGCGCGTGGTCTCGTCGAGCTGCGCGCCACCGTCGGACACCACCAGGATCACGCGGCTGCCGGCATACGGCCGGCCTTCGAACTCGCCGATCGCCGCCAGCAGCGCGCTGCCCATGTGGGTGTCGGGCAGGCCGCGGCCCACGCCGGTGGCGGCCAGGCCGGCCTGGATCACGTCGCCCTGCTGTGTGAACGGCACGATGCGCATCGGGCTGGTGCTGAAGGCCATGAACGCGAAGCGGTCGTCGGGCCGCTTCGCGACGAACTCGCTCAACAGCTCGCGCACCACCTGGCTCTTGGTCGGCATGCTGGCGTTGAACTGCCCTCCGGCCTTCACGTCCTTGGGCACCACGTTGGCGTCCATGCTGCTGCTGCGGTCCATCAGGATCAGGATCTCGGCGCCGCGCCCGGTGCGCAGCACCTGCGCACCCGACTGCCCCGGCCCGGCCAGGCCGATCACCACCGCGGCCATCGCCGCGACCGCGAAGGCGCGCCACAGGAAGCCGGCGATGCGCCCGATGCGGTCGACCGGCAGCCAGGCGATGGCCGAGTAGACCAGCGTGTCGCTGCGGCGGCGCAGCAGCGGCAGCGCCGCCAGCGGAAGCAGCAGCAGGAGCAGCGGCTGGACGAAGTCGAGGCCCATGGCTCAGCGGTGCTGCCGGCGCTCGGCGTCGCGCAGCGCGCGGCCCAGCGTGTGCAGCGGGTAGTCGGCCGCCGCACCACCGGCGAAGAAGCGCTCGCTGGAATGGCGGTAGAAGCCTTCGAGCTGCGCCTGCAGCGGCCGCAGGTGCGGCCGTTCGTCGAGCCAGCGCGACAGCGAGGCGCCGTGCACCACGCGGCCGGCGCTGGCGTTGACGGCGCGGTGCAGGCTGAGCCAGGCCTCGGGGCTGGCCGCGTCCGCACGACGCAGTTCGCGCCAGGCGCGGGCGAACGGCAGGCGCCGCGACTCGCGCCAGTTGCGCCCGCCCCACCACGCCAGCCAGGCCATCAGCACGACCCCCAGCGCGAGCAGCGCCCCTTTGAAGCGACGCTCGATCGCCGCTGTCGGTGCAGCCTCGACGGGCCGGTCCGGGCGCAAGGTCTGCAGCGCGCCCTGGCCCGCCACCTCGGGTGGCGTCAACGGCCCCACGCTGATCGGCCATGCGGGCAGCACCAGCGGCGGACCGCCCCGCGTCGCGATCGTCACGGCCGGCAGGCTCAACGTGGTCAGCGCGCGGGGTGCGTTGACCACCTGGTAATCGAGCGCCAGCCAGCGGCGGCCCTGGTCGTCGGTCTCGGCGCGCGCCGCGCGGCGCTCCAGCCACAGACCACGCG
>NZ_AZND01000346.1:0-2904 GCF_000576205.1 Methylibium sp. T29
CGGTCTGCGCCGACGGGCTGACCAGCAGGCCGCCGAGCGCGGTGCCGAGCAGGATGGCGCCGACGGTGCACACCTCGATCCAGCCGTTGGCCGCCACCAGCCGGGCGGGCGGCAGCAGCTCGGTCACCAGCCCGTACTTGGCCGGCGAGTAGGCGGCCGCGCCGATGCCCGCCAGCGTGAAGGCCAGCAGCGGGTCACCGCCGGCGACCAGCAGCGCGCAGGCGCCGGCCTTCAGCCCGTTGCTGACGAACATGACGCGCGCCTTCGGCCAGGCGTCGGCCAGTGCGCCCACGAAGGGCGCGAGCAGCACGTAGGCGAGCGTGAAGCCGAGCTTGAGCAGCGGGGCCCACCACAGCGGCGCGCCGAGCTCGTCGAGGCGGGCGATCGTGACGATCAGCAGCGCGTTGTCGGCGAGGCCCGAGACGAACTGCGCGGCGATGAGGACGTGGAAGCCAGTGGGCACGAGGCGGGGGCGGGCGCGGCGGTGCGCCGGCCGCCCGATTGGATGACGCGCCCGTGGCGGCGTCGTGACCGCGGCGTGACCGGCGCGTGTCGGCGCCGCGGCGGCTCAGCCGCGCACCAGCTTGTTCACCAGCTCGGCGGTGCTGCCGGCGGCGTACTTGCGCAGCAGCCGGGCGCGGTAGATGTCGACGGTGCGGTGGCTCACGCCCAGCACCTTGCCGATCTGCTTGCTGGTCTGGCCCTCGATCAGCAGCGCCGCCACCTCGCGCTCGCGCGCGGTGAGCCCGGCGCGGCCGGCGGGCGTGAGCGGGCGCTGCGAGGACAGGTCCTCGAAGCTCCAGATGCCGGCCTCGTGCGGCGTCTCGCGGTTGATGGCGCGGCCCATCACGTGGCACCAGAACAGCTCGCCGCGCGGGTTGCCGGGTTCGCGTTTCATGATGCGGTCGTCGGCGTAGCGGCCGTGGCGGTCGAGCTTGAGCAGGATGCGCGCGCCGGTGCGCTCGAACTCGTCGTGGCTCGGGTAGAGCACCTCGAAGGACTGGCCGATCAGCGCCTCGCGCGGCGAGCGGAAGATCTCGGCCACCGCCTGGTTGCAGTCGACGATCTTGCGGTGGCTGGAGATCACCAGGCCCACCGGCGCCAGCTCGAAGGCGCCGCGGTGATCGATGGTGGCGACGGCGGCAAGAGAGGCGCTAGTCATTGCTTAGGCGATTGTACGTATGCGGATACGTAGTACGCTGCGTGCTGGTGTCACCGCCCGATGGAGCGAACTGCATGAACAAGGTCTACCCGAGCGCGAAGGCCGCGCTCGACGGCATCGTGAAGGACGGCCAGTTGCTGGCCGTCGGCGGCTTCGGCCTGTGCGGCATCCCCGAGGCCCTGATCGACGCGTTGCGCGACAGCGGCGTCAAGGACCTGACAGTGATCTCCAACAACGCAGGCGTCGACGGCTTCGGCCTCGGCAAGCTGCTCGACACGCGGCAGATCAGGAAGATGATCTCCAGCTACGTGGGCGAGAACAAGGAGTTCGAGCGCCAGTTCCTGGCCGGCGAGCTGGAGCTGGAGTTCACGCCCCAGGGCACGCTGGCCGAGAAGCTGCGCGCCGGCGGCGCCGGCATCCCGGCCTTCTTCACCAAGACCGGCGTCGGCACCATGGTGGCCGAGGGCAAGGAAACTCGCGAGTTCGACGGCGCCGTCTACGTGATGGAGCGTTCGCTGCTGCCCGAGGTGTCGCTGGTCAAGGCCTGGAAGGCCGACAAGAGCGGCAACCTGCTGTTCCGCCGCACCGCGCGCAACTTCAACCCGGCGGTGGCGATGGCCGGGAAGCTCACGGTGGTCGAGGTCGAGGAGATCGTCGAGACCGGCCACTTCGATCCCGACGCGGTGCACCTGCCCGGCATCTACGTGCACCGCATCGTGCTCAATGCCACGCCGGAAAAACGCATCGAGAAGCGCACCATCACCGAGAAGGCGGGAGTCTGAGATGAACAACCACCCCTACGTCGCTACGCTCCTGTCCCCCGAGGGGACGCAAGCCTCCCTCGGGGCGGCCCAGCGGGAGGCTTGATATGCCCTGGACCCACGACCAGATGGCGGCACGCGCCGCCAAGGAACTGCACGACGGCTACTACGTCAACCTCGGCATCGGCCTGCCCACGCTGGTGGCCAACTTCGTCGATCCGACGATCGAGGTGTGGCTGCAGAGCGAGAACGGCATGCTCGGCATCGGTCCGTTCCCGACCGAGGACGAGGTCGACGCCGACATCATCAACGCCGGCAAGCAGACCGTGACCACCCTCGCGGGTTCGTCGATCTTCGGCTCGCACGACAGCTTCGCGATGATCCGCGGCGGCAAGATCAACCTCAGCATCCTGGGCGCCATGCAGGTCAGCGAGCACGGCGACCTGGCCAACTGGATGATCCCCGGCAAGATGGTCAAGGGCATGGGCGGCGCCATGGACCTGGTGGCCGGCGTGGGCCGCGTCATCGTGCTGATGGAGCACGTGGCGAAGAAGAAGGACGGCAGCATCGACCTGAAGCTGCTGCCCAAGTGCACGCTGCCGCTCACCGGCGTGGGCGTGGTGAACCGCATCATCACCGACCTGGCCGTGATGGACGTGACGCCGCAGGGCCTGAAGCTCGTGGAGCTGGCCGCCGGCGTGACGCGCGAGGAAGTGCAGGCCAAGACCGGCGTGCCGCTGCGCTGAGCCGCGCACCCGCAAACAACGCCCGCGCCGTGCCCTGAACGGGCACCGCGCGGGCGTTGCCGCATCCGGCGCCCGCGGTGCAGGGTCTTCGGCCGAACCCGGCCTCGGCAGTCCTACAATGAAAATCATTCGTATTCACAGGACTGTCGATGAAACGCCGCCTCTTCCTCGCCGTCGCCGCGATCGCTGCCGGTTCGGCTTCCGCCCAGGGGCGCCGGCCGCTGCCGCCGCCGGG
>NZ_AZND01000347.1:0-2892 GCF_000576205.1 Methylibium sp. T29
CGCAGCTTCGGTGTCGGCGTCGGCCGCCACCGGGTCGGAGGGCTCGGCGGCGAGACGGACGCGCGGCAGCGCAAGCAGCACCACCGGGCTCTCGGCCGACCTGGCGGACCCTGCCGTGCCACCGGCATCGGCTGACGGTGGGACGGCATCCGCCCCCGCTTCAGCGAGTCGCTGCCACGCGCTCGGCCCTGGCGCCGCGCGGTGCGGGGTTGTCGCGCTGAAGACGAGCCGCTCTCGGGCCCGGGTCATCGCCACGTAGAGCGCATTGAGCTCCTCGCGCGCCCGCCCTTCCTGCTCGGCCGCCATCAGGGCGCGCAGCGACGGCGGGCAACGCGACTCACTGGCGACGAAGGCGCAGCAATGGGGGTGCGCCGCATCGGCCGGCCAGTCGATCAGCAGGGTCGCGGTCTCCGCCTTCGGCGCCTCCGGCATGGTGTCGATCACGAACACCGCGCGCGCCTCCAGGCCCTTGGCGCCATGGATGGTCAGCAACTGCACCGCGTCGGCCGCGCTCTGCGGCGGCAGCAGCACGCGCCGGCGCCGGAGCGCACGCACGAAGTTGTAGGGCGTGGCATGGCGCGCACCGTCGAGCAGCAGCGACTGCGCCAGCAGCGCATCGATGGCCGCAAGCGCCAGCAAGCGCCCCGCAGGCGGCACCACAGCGGCATAGCGCTCGCGCACCTCGCCCTCGTCGACGATGCGATCGAGCAGATCGTGCGGCGGCAGTGCCGCGGCGGCCGCCAGCCAGCCGGGCCACAGCGCGCGGGCCCGATCGAGGGCCGCCCTGCTCGCGCCTGCGCCACGCAGCAGCACCTCGCTCCAGGCAAGCCGCTCAGCCCGCGCCGCCCGTGCGAGCGCCACCAGGTCGTCATCGCTCGCGCCGAACACCGGACTCTTCAGGGCCTGCGCGAACGACAGGTCGTGCGACGGTGACGCCAGCGCATCGAGCAGCGCGACCAGGTCGCGCACTTCGGGCGCCGCCATCAGCTCGCGCTGCTCGGGCGTGGCGTGGGGAACGCCACGTTCACGCAGCGCCTGGGCCACCAGTGCCAACGGGGCCCGCTTGCGACACAGCACCTGGATGTCGCCCGGGGCCAGCCCCCCTTCGGCCAGCAGGGCGGTGATGCCGACCGCAACCTGCTCCGCCTCGATCCGCCGCAGCACCTCTTCAGGCTCGGTGCGCGGTGTGGTGAGGCTGTCGCGCCAACCGCCGGCGGCAACCACCGGACCGCCCTTCTCCGGCCGGGGCACCGCCGGCAGCAACCACACCGCACCGGGCGGCTCGCTCACGTCGGTGGTGTGCGGGCGGAAGTCGTCGAACCGGCCACCGGCCTGCGCGTGCGCGAACACCGCATTCAGTACGGCCAGCACCCGGGGCGCGTTGCGGCGCGTGTGGTCGCACGCCAGGTGGGCACCGTCCAGCGCGGTGACGACGAAGTCGCGCGCGTGCGCGAAGACGCGCGGGTCGGCCCGACGGAAGCGGTAGATGCTCTGCTTCGGATCGCCGACGATGAAGACCGACAGGGGCCGCTGTCCGCTGCTGCCGCCGCCGGCCCCGGCGTAGCCGCTGAGCCAGGCGTCGAGCGTGCGCCACTGCAGCGGGCTGGTGTCCTGGAACTCGTCGATCAGCAGGTGACGCACGCGCGCATCCAGCCGCTCCTGGACCCAGCCCGACAGTTCGGCATCGGCCAGCAGGTGCTCGGCGCAGGCCTCGAGGTCGGCCATGTCGGCGAGGCCGCGGTCGCGCTTGAGCTGGCGGTAGCTGGCGAGCAATACGCGAGACAGCCGGACCATGCGCGCATGCGCACGGTGCGCCGCCTGCTGGTCCATGGCCTCGGCAATGCGCCGCAGCACGTCGGCCGCCTCGTTCAGGCCCGGTGCGTCGATCTGCTTGCGCAGTTCGCCGGTCTTGGTGAACAAGGCCTGCCAGGCGGCGTCGAAGGCCGCCGACGGATCGGCTTCGATGCCGGCCAGCGCCTGCTCGAGTGCGCTGCCCGCATCTCGCGACTTCTTGCCCCCGGCCGCCCCCAGCGCCACCGCCAGAGTCGACAGCGCGCTCCGGATGTCCGGCTGCGCCAGCCAGTCGGCGGGATGGGCCAGTCCGTCGAACTGCGGCCACAGCGCTGCGGCCGCTGGCACGCTGGTTTCCAGCACGCCGGCGGCATCGGCCCGTTCGATCTCGACGCGCTGGTCGAGCGCAGCCTCGAGCCACTGCTGCGCCACGTGGCGCCCGCGATCGTGCACGAGTGCCGCGAAGTCCTCGCGCAGGGCGGCATCGGCCGATACGGCCGACAGGAAACGCCGCCAGTAGTGCGGCTGCAGGTCGCTGCGGTCCTCGAGCAGGTCGACCTCGGACTGCAGGCCCAGCGGCTCCAGCAGCGCCAGCGGCGCGGCGCGCAGCAATTGGCTGAACCAGCCGTGGAAGGTGCGGATCTCGACCAGACGCCCACCGGACAGCAGTTCCGCGTACAGCGCGGCCAACCGGGGCACGAGCACGCCGGCCTCCTGCCGCGTGCAGCCGCGATCGACCAGCGCCTGCTCGCGCTGCGCGTCGTCGCACAGCGCGAACTCGTGCAGCCAGCCCTGCAGGCGCTCGCGCATCTCGCCCGCAGCCTTGCGGGTGAAGGTGATGGCCAGGATCTCCTGCGGCGCCGCGCCATCGAGCAGCGCACGCAGGATGCGCGACACCAGCATCCACGTCTTGCCGGCGCCGGCACAGGCTTCGACGACGACGCTGCGGCGCGGGTCGCAGGCCACGCGGTAGAACGCCGCCGGCGCCACCAGCGCGCCATCGATGCGGTAGCGAACGCCGCCGACGTCATGCCCGGTCCTCGCGCCAGTGGTCGCGCCGGCACAGGCCGCGTGCGCTGCAGTGCTCGCAGGCGCTGCCCC
>NZ_AZND01000348.1:0-2879 GCF_000576205.1 Methylibium sp. T29
CGCGCGTGCCGGTGCTCGGGCCGGTCAGGGCCACCGGCAGCTCGTGCGCCCCGGTCTCCGACGCCGGCGGGCGCGCCACCACGAAGAAACGGCTCGCGCCCTGCGCGCCGAAGCTGACCACCGGATGGAAGGCGCTGCGCCGGCAGCGTTCCACCAGCTCGGCCAGCCGGGTGTGGAGCAGGTCTTCCAGCCGGCGCTCGCGCAGCTCCGCCACCGAGTGCAGGCCGAGCTGGAACAGCGCACTGCGGTTGCCGGCGAGGATGCGGCCGTCGGCCTCGAGCGCCAGCTTGCCCTCGTGCAGCGTGTAGACGAACTCGGGCCGGCTGTGGAAGTGCAGCAGGTGGGCCTCGGGGTGGCGCAGCTCGAGCAGGCGGTTCTCGATCATCTGCGCGGTCATGCCCAGCAGCACCAGCGAATGCTGCTGCTGCAGGCTCGAGCGGCTGGTCACGTCGAGCACCGCGGTCATCTGGCCCTGCGGGTCGAACACCGGCACCGCCGAGCAGGTGAGCGACGTGAGGCGGGTGAAGAAGTGGTCCTCGCGCCGCACCGCCACCGGGCTGGCCGCGACCAGGCAGGTGCCCATGCCGTTGGTGCCGGCCTCGGCCTCGCTCCACACCGCGCCGACGTGGAAACCCAGCGGCGTCACGTCCTCGGCGAAGGCCGGCGAGGACACCATGTGCAGGATCACGCCGTCGGTGTCGGTCAGCACCACGGCCGACTCGGTATCGGCCAGCTGCTGGTAGAGCGTGGCCATCTCGTGGCGGGCGCAGTCGATCACGTCGGCCAGCCGCTCCTGGCGCTGCGCGAGCTGTGCCGCCGGCACGACCGACGGGCGGTGCGGCCGGTCCGGGTGCAGTCGGTGCTGTTCGAGGCAGCGCGTCCAGGAGCGCGCCATCTCGTCGTCGTCGGTGGCCCGTGCCCCCTGGCGCACGGTATCGAGAATGCGGTGTGCGTGTTCGCCTGCCTCGCGCAGCGATACGATGCCCATGCTGTCTCTCCTTCGTGTTGTGGCCGAACGCGCGAGGCGCTGGCGCCGGGCCAGCGATCCGGGCGCCGGGCCGGTTGCCGCCGGCCAGGGTCCCAGGGACCGTTCAGCTTGTCCCTCACAGGGTCAATGCGTACCGATTCTGGCGCGTCCGGTTTGGCCCTCGTAGGGGGTGGAAGCCCGGGGAGCGGCGGTGGAGTGTTCCAAAATCTGGCATGGTCCGGGACTTGCACCGGCCCGTGATGGTATTTCAGCCCAGGAGTCGCCCTTGATCGCCGCCCCCCGCCCGCAGTTGCAGTTCACCGCCACCGACGCCGGCCGCGACGCCGAGCCGCTGGACCTGATCTTCATCGAAGGATTCACCGGCCAGACGGTGATCGGCATCCACGATTCCGAACTGCACCGCCCGCAGACCATCCGCATCGACGTGACGGCCGGCCTGCCGCGGCCGCGCGCCTGCGACAGCGACCACATCGCCGACACCATCGACTACGGCGTCGTGCGCGAGCGGCTGCAGCGCCTGCTCAAGGAGCACAAGCTCACGCTGCTGGAGTCGTTCGCCGAGACCGTGGCCGACATCCTGCTCCACGAGTTCGGCGCGCACTGGGTGCGCGTGGTGGTGGTCAAGCCGAAGAAGTTCGACGACGTGGAAGCGGTGGGCGTGGCGATCGAACGCCGCCGTGCCACCGACCCGGCCAGCGGCCGGGCCGCGCCGGTGCTGTCGCTGATCGGCGCGGGCATGGTGCCGGGCGGCGCCTGAGGGGCCGTACCCGACAGCCGAAAAAAAGCCGACCGGGCAACCGGTCGGCTTTTCTAATGCAGCGACCGCAGGGTGGCGCGCTACGGCACGCCGACCTGCGGCCCACGCATCACTTGGCCGCGAACGGGTGAGCGGCGCTGCCCTTCTTGGAGACCACTTCGCGAGCGGTCGGCGAACCCGACACCGCGCGCTTGATCGACTCCTTGACGGCCTGGTAGTTGTAGTCCTGGATCTTCTTGTCGTCTTCGGCCAGCCAGTGGATGAAGACACCGACGCTGATGAACAGGTTGTCGGCTTCGTCGGCGGGGATGGTGCCGTCTTCCACGCAATCGGCGACGGCCATGGCCACGCCGCGCTGGGCCGGGCCGAACATCTGCACGGCCTGCTTCGCGCCCTTGATCGTGACCTTGTTGAACATCACGGTCGCCGGCTTCACGAGCAGGTTGGGGGCCACGACGGCGAGCAGGGACGTGAAGCCGTCCTTGTTGTTCGTCAGGCTGTTGGCGAAGGCCGTTTCGGCGGCGCTGCCACGCGGCCCGATCAGCAGGTCGATGTGAGCCACTTCGTTGCCATCACCGACGAGCGATTCGCCGACCATCATCCGGTCAATCTTTGCCATGTTGAGTCTCCGTGAGCAAGTTCTGCAGAAGTGAATGTGAAGAGCACTGGGCGTTGCCAGTACGTCGTGAACTTACACGTTCCATGCCAGCGCCGCAATCATGGGAAAGTCGAGAGGTCGGCCACGCCGAGTGCGCCAGCAATGAACAGTGTGGTCACCGTCAGGTCCGCGCTCGTGCCGGGATTGAGCCCGCGGGCCTTGAGATCCTCGTCCCAGGCCGCGAAGGCCGGGTCGTCGCCGACCCGCTCGCCGCCTTCGGCCCGCCGCAGCCACGGCGCCGCCTCGTCGGTGACAGCCTGTGCCACGTCGGCGCCGAACTTTCGAACAATGTGTGAATCGGGCCAGCGGCCCAGGCAGGCGAGGAACAGCGCCTGCACCGCGGCGGCATCGACCGCGGTGATGCCGCGGCGGGGCGACGCAGCGCCGCGAGGCCGGTGTCGAACAGGTCGGCATAGTCGCTCGCGTACTGGCGCGCGATGCGGTCGCGATCGGCGGCGAGCCGCATGGCCTCGCGC
>NZ_AZND01000349.1:0-2872 GCF_000576205.1 Methylibium sp. T29
CTCGATGCCGCGGCCGGCGCGGCGCTGGATCTCGGCCCGGTTGCGCTGCAGCACCTGCACCACGCCGCCAGCCACCACGCCCGCGCCGAGCAGGCCCACTTGGATCGGTTTCATCTTCGATTCGGACACGGTGTCAGACGCTGTGGCGCTTGCGGTAATGGTCGAGGAAACGGGCGATGCGGCCGATCGCGTCGCTCAGGTCGTCGGAGTTCGGCAGGAACACGACGCGGAAATGATCGGGCTGCGGCCAGTTGAAGCCCGTGCCCTGCACGATCAGCACCTTCTCCTCGGCCAGCAGTTCGTAGGCGAACTGCTGGTCGTCCTGGATCGGGTAAAGCTTGGGGTCGAGCCGTGGGAACATGTACAGCGCCGCCTTGGGCTTGACCACGCTCACGCCGGGGATCTGGCTCAGCAGCTCGTAGGCCATGTCGCGCTGGCGCGTCAGCCGGCCGCCCGGCGCCACGAGGTCCTTGATGCTCTGGTAGCCGCCGAGCGCGGTCTGGATGGCCAGCTGCCCCGGTGTGTTGGCGCACAGGCGCATCGACGCGAGCATGTTGAGCCCCTCGATGTAGTCCTTCGCGCAGCGCTTGTCGCCCGACACCACCATCCAGCCGGCGCGGTAGCCGCAGGCTCGGTAGTTCTTGCTGAGGCCGTTCAGCGTCACGCACAGCACGTCGTCGGCCAGCGAAGCGATGCTGGTATGGGTGTTGCCGTCGTACAGCGTCTTGTCGTAGATCTCATCGGCAAAGATGATCAGCTGGTGCTGCCGGGCCAGTTCGACGATCTCGCGCAGCAGATTCTCCGGGTACAGCGCGCCGGTCGGGTTGTTCGGGTTGATGACGACGATGGCGCGTGTGTTCGGCGTGATCTTTCGGCGGATGTCGTCGATGTCCGGGTACCAGTCGCTCGCCTCGTCGCACAGGTAGTGCACCGGATTGCCGCCCGACAGCGACACGGCCGCAGTCCACAGCGGGTAATCGGGTGCCGGCACCAGCACCTCGTCGCCGTTGTCGAGCAGCGCGTTGAGGCTCATCACGATCAGCTCGGACGCACCGTTGCCGAGATAGACGTCGTCGACCGTCACGCCGGAGATCGCCTTCTCCTGCGCGTAATGCACCACCGCCTTGCGCGGTGCGAACAGGCCCTTGCTGTCGGTGTAGCCCGCCGTCTGGGAAAGATTGCGGATCATGTCCTGCACGATCTCGTCGGGCGGATCGAAGCCGAACACCGCCAGATTGCCGATGTTGAGCTTGATGATCTTCTGGCCCTCTTCTTCCATGGCGCGGGCCTTGTCCAGCACCGGACCACGGATGTCATAGCACACGTTGGCGAGCTTGCTGGACTTGGCGATGGGCTTGGGCACGAGAACTCCTGGATCTCAATGGAACGACTGCGGCGGCGCTGCGCGCAGAGCCTAAAATTAGACCACAGCGCTCGCCTCCGAGCCTGCCCCGCCCCTCTCCCGCGCCCCATGAAACTGCAGCCCGATCGCATCGCCGCCGCCAACGTGATCAGCGGCTACACACGCAGCAGCGTCCAGATCGGCGAGCGCACCTGGCGCGACAGTGTGGTGCTGCCCTGGCAAGGCGAGGTGACGTCCTGGCAGGACGCCCGCTTCGACACGCTGGGCCCCCGGCATTTCGAGGCGCTCGCGGTCCTCGGCCCAGAGCTTGTGCTGTTCGGCAGCGGCAACGCGCTGCGTTTCCCGCGCCCCGAATGGCTGCGCCCGCTGATCGATCGGCGCATCGGCTTCGAGACCATGGACACCGCCGCCGCCTGTCGCACCTACAACCTGCTGGCGGCCGAGGGACGCAGCGTGATCGCCGCCCTGCTGATCGATCCGCCGTGAGTCCGACCTACCGCCGCGGCGCGGCGCGGCGCGGCGCGGCGCGGCAACCGCAGTGTGTGGGGTGGCGGTATCGCTTGACAGCGCCTTTATAATCAACAGTTAGCCTTACTCAAGGCGCCTCCTCAGCAGCACCCTTCATGACGCCCGCCCTCAATAAAGCCCTCCCGGAATTTGAAGCGCAGGCCACCGGTGGCGTGAAGTTCACGCCCCAGGCCTATCTGGGTCAGACGGTCATCCTGTACTTCTACCCGAAGGACAACACCCCCGGATGCACCACCGAAGCGATGCAGTTCCGCGACCGCCACAAGGACTTCGTGAAGGCCGGTGCAGTGGTGTTCGGCGTGTCGCGCGACAACATGGCCTCGCACGACAAGTTCAAGCAGAACCTCGAGCTGCCGTTCGAGCTGATCGCCGACACCGAGGAAAAGCTCTGCCACATGTTCGGCGTGGTCAAGAACAAGATCATGTACGGCAAGAAGGTCAAGGGCATCGAGCGCAGCACCTTCCTGATCGATCCTGCCGGGGTGCTGGTCGAGGAGTGGCGCGGCATCAAGGTGGCCGGCCATGTCGACGAGGTGCTGAAGTCGGTCAAGGCGCTGAAGAAGGCCGCCTGAGAACCTGACGTTACCGTTACCAAGGCGTCACACAGCGGAGATTGAAGTCAGGCATGCGGTGTGCATAATGGGTTCATGCCCGTGAGTCATTCACCGCATCCGAGCAAGCCGCACAGGCGACTGTGCGGCTTTTTCACTTCTTAAGGCCCTCGAAGTCCATGCCCCTGCCCAAACCGCCCGCCAAGAAAGCCTCCCTCCTCAGCGCCAGCGACTTCGACTCCCAGGCCGCACCCAAACCGGGCACCCGCGCCACCAAGCAGGACCACCCCGGTCCTGCCCTGCTCGACCTGTTCGACCCCCACCCCAAGGCGCCGGCCGCCAAGGCGCCCGCCCCGGCACCCGCTGCCACGCCGCGAGCAGTACAGGCCCCGGCGGCCGGCTACCTGCCGGTCAAGGCCATCAGCCGCGG
>NZ_AZND01000350.1:0-2867 GCF_000576205.1 Methylibium sp. T29
CCCGCCGCCGGCGCCGCCGGCCCCGCCTGCTCCCAGCCGCAGCGACATCACGGTGGTCTGCCCGACGCAGGTCAAGCCGGAACTGCCGCGCCGCGCCCTGCAGGAGGGCACTTCCGGCGTGGTACGGGCGCAGGCGCGCATCAGCGGCGGCGTGGTCAAGGAGGTCACCATCCTGTCGGGGCCACGCGTCTTCCACGCCGCGGTGCGCAGCGCGATGCTGCAGTACAAGTGCGTGAGCGGTGCCGACGACGTGATCGCCGTACAGGAGTTCGAGTTCAAGATCGAGTGAAGCCGGCCGGACCGGCGGCCGGCCTGCGCGGTGCCGGGTTCAGGGCGCGATCGCGTCCAGCAGCTCGGTCTCGATGGCGATCTGCTGTCGGTTCTGCTGCAGCGATGCGCCGTTGATCAGGAAGGTGTCCTCGACGCGCTCACCGAGTGTGGTGACCTTGGCGAGCTGCAGGTTGAGCTGGTGGCGCGCCAGAACGCGCGCGATCGCGTAGAGCAGGCCCGATCGGTCGCTGGCCGACACGCTGAGCAGCCAGCGCTGGGCGCGCTCGTCGGGCTTGAGCAGCACCCGTGGCGTGACCGGGAAGGACTTGACGCGACGCGACAGGCGGCCGCGGCTCGGTTCGGGCAGCGGCCCGTCGGCGGCCAGCGCCTCGGACAGCTGGATCTCCACCAGCGAGATCAGGTCGCGGTAGGCCACGTCGACGTACTGTTCGACGTGCTGCGAGATGACCTGGAAGGTATCGAGCGCGTAGCCGATGGTGGTGGTGTGGATCTTGGCGTCGAGGATGTTGAAGCCGGCGCTGTCGAAGTAGCCGCAGATGCGCGCGAACAGGTCGGGCCGGTCCGGTGCGTAGACCAGCACCTGCAGCCCTTCGCCGACGCTGGAGAGGCGCGCCCGCACCACCGGGATGCGGGTGTCGACGTGGCGGTAGAGCGAGCGGGCGTGCCAGGCGATGTCGGCCGCGTCGTGGCGCACGAAGTAGCTGAGCTCCAGCGTGTCCCACAGCGGCTGCTGCACGCCCGGCAGCAGCGAATACAGGTTGAGCACGTGCAGGGCTTCCTGCTTGCGCGCCTCCAGCTCGGCCGCGACGTTGGGCTTGGCGCCGCCGAGCGCGCGCAATGTGGCGCGGTACAGATCCTCGAGCAGTTTGCCCTTCCACGCATTCCAGACCTTGGGGCTGGTGCCGCGGATGTCGGCCACGGTCAGCAGGTAGAGCGCGGTGAGCGTGCGAGGGTCCTTGACCTTGGTGGCGAAGGTCTCGATCACCTCGGTGTCGCTCAGGTCCTCTTTCTGCGCGATGCGGCTCATGGTGAGGTGCTCGCGCACGAGGAACTCGATCAGCTGCGCGTCCTCGCGCGCGATGCCGTGGTCGCGGCAGAAGCGCCGTACCTCGACGCCGCCCAGGTCGGAGTGGTCGCCGCCGCGGCCCTTGGCCACGTCGTGGAACAGCGCCGCCACGTACAGCACCCACGGCCGCTCGAACTGTGCACCGAGCTGCGAGCAGAACGGGTACTCGTGAGCATGCTCGGCGATGAAGAAGCGCCGCACGTTGCGCAGCACCATCAGGATGTGCTGGTCCACGGTGTAGACGTGGAACAGGTCGTGCTGCATCTGCCCGACGATGCGGCGGAACACCCACAGATGGCGTCCCAGCACCGACGTCTGGTTCATCAGCCGAAAGGCGTGCGTCTGCCGGCCCGTGGGGTTGATGAGGATCTGCATGAACAGCGCGCGGTTGACCGGGTCGCGCCGGAACGCGCCGTTCATCACGTCGCGCGAGTTGTACAGCGCGCGCAGCGTGCGCGCCGACAGGCCCTTCATGCCGACCGTCTGCTGGTAGGTCACGAAGGTCTCGAGGATGGCGTGCGGATCGCGCTGGTAGAGGTCGTCGCTGACGACCTCGAGCATGCCGCCACGGTCGAGGAACTTGTCGTTGATGGGGCGCATCGGCGACTTGCCGGTGCCCTGGATCTGCTCCTCGATGTTGAGCATCAGGATCTGGTTGAGCTGCGCCACTGCCTTGGCGGCCCAGTAGTACCGCCGCATCAGCGCCTCGGAGGCGCGCCGCTCGCGCGTGCTCTGGTAGCCGAAGCTCTCGGCCACGGCAGTCTGCAGGTCGAACACCAGCCGATCCTCGCGCCGGCCCGCCACCATGTGCAGACGCGCCCGGATCAGCTTGAGCAGGCCTTCGTTGCGCTGCAGTTGCTTGACCTCGAAGGGCGTGACCATGCCGTTGGCGGCCAGCGCGGTCCAGGTCTTGCCGAGCCGGGCCGCGCGGGCGATCCAGATCACGGTCTGCAGGTCGCGCAGGCCGCCCGGGCTTTCCTTGCAGTTGGGCTCCAGCGAGTAGGGCGTGTCCTCATACTTGGTGTGGCGCTGGTGCATCTCCAGCGTCTTCGCCCGCAGGAACGCGGCCGGGTCGAGCGCGGCCAGGTGGGCACGCCGGAACTCGTCGAACACGCGGCGCGAACCGCACAGGAAGCGCGCCTCGAGCAGAGCGGTCTGCACCGTCACGTCGCGCTCGGACTCGGCCACGCACTCGTCGATGGTGCGCACGCTCGATCCGATCTCGAGGCCGATGTCCCAGCAGGCGGTGATGAAGCCGCCGATGGTGGACTTGAGCGCGTCGTTGTCGTGCGCGTCGCCGTGCGTGGCCGGGAGCAGCACCAGCACATCGACGTCGGAGTAGGGGAACAGCTCGCCGCGGCCGTAGCCGCCCACGGCCACCAGCGCCGCGCCCTTGGGCATCAGCGCGTGCTGCCACAGGTGCAGCAGCGTGCCGTCGACGTGGCGTGCCAAGCGCGGATCAGCCGCGTGGCGGCCGGTGCGGTGGGGCGCGAGGCGCGGAAGCGCTCGA
>NZ_AZND01000351.1:0-2865 GCF_000576205.1 Methylibium sp. T29
GCCTGCCGCGCCTGCGGCCACGGCACGCCGGCGAGCGCCACGTTGGCGCGGAAGCGGCGCCGGTAGTCGCCCGAGGCGGCATAGACCAGCCAGCCGATCGGCGCGCCGAGGCCGTGCAGCAGCCACAGCGGCCAGCCGGACAGCACGCGCATCAGGGTCGTCAGGAATCGGCTCATCGAGGGTCGTTAGAATTGTGGCGTCGCCGAGTTACGGAACTACTTGCGGGGCGATTGCAGGGCCGGTCGGGTCTGCCGGGTCGAAGGACCCAACAAACCGCTAAAGCGTTCGCCGCTCCTCCCGACCCGGGCCCGGCAACGCGAGTTGCAATGGATCGATTGATGGAGTTTAAGAGTGGCCAACGACTTCCTTTTCACCTCTGAGTCCGTCTCCGAAGGGCACCCCGACAAGGTGGCCGACCAGATCTCGGACGCCATCCTCGATGCGATCTTCGCGCAGGACCCGCGCTCGCGCGTGGCGGCCGAGACGCTGACCAACACCGGCCTCGTGGTGCTGGCCGGCGAGATCACGACCAACGCGCACGTCGACTACATCCAGGTCGCGCGCGACACGATCAAGCGCATCGGCTACGACAACACCGAGTACGGCATCGACTACAAGGGCTGCGCGGTGCTGGTGGCCTACGACAAGCAGAGCAATGACATCGCGCAGGGCGTCGACCAGGCCAGCGACGACCACCTGAACACCGGCGCCGGCGACCAGGGCCTGATGTTCGGCTACGCCTGCGACGAGACGCCCGAGCTGATGCCCGCGCCGATCTACTATGCGCACCGCCTCGTCGAGCGTCAGGCGCAGCTGCGCAAGGACGGCCGCCTGCCCTTCCTGCGGCCCGACGCGAAGAGCCAGGTGACGATGCGCTACGTGGACGGCAAGCCGCACAGCATCGACACCGTGGTGCTGTCCACCCAGCACAGCCCCGACCAGAGCGAGACCGCGAAGAAGATGAAGCCTCGTTCACCGAGGCCATCATCGAAGAGATCATCAAGCCGGTGCTGCCCAAGGAATGGCTGAAGGACACCAAGTACCTGATCAACCCGACCGGCCGCTTCGTCATCGGCGGCCCCCAGGGTGACTGCGGCCTGACCGGCCGCAAGATCATCGTCGACACCTATGGCGGCGCCTGCCCGCACGGCGGCGGTGCGTTCTCCGGCAAGGACCCGACCAAGGTCGACCGCTCGGCCGCCTATGCCGCGCGCTACGTGGCCAAGAACATCGTCGCCGCCGGCCTGGCGCGGCAGTGCCAGATCCAGGTGGCCTACGCGATCGGCGTGGCGCGGCCGATGAACATCACGGTCTACACCGAAGGCACCGGCGTGATCCCCGACGACCAGCTCGCCAGGCTGGTGGCCGAGCACTTCGACCTGCGCCCCAAGGGCATCATCCAGATGCTCGATCTGCTGCGCCCGATCTACGAGAAGACCGCAGCCTACGGCCACTTCGGCCGCGAAGAACCCGAGTTCAGCTGGGAGAAGACCGACAAGGCGAACGCGCTGCGAGCAGCGGCCGGGCGTTGAGCCCGGCAGGCGCGTAGCGCCTCGTTCGCCTTGGGGCGAAGTTCATGTCGCGCAACGACGTGAACGCAGACCACAAAGCTGCGGCGCAGGCTCACTTCGCGCCAGCGAAGTGAAGCGCCTCCAGGCCCGTGCCGCAGCCAGAAGAATCCTCGGCGCAGCCGCTGACAGGATGCAGCGGCCGTCCTGGCCGCGGCGACCCGACGCTGCGGCCAGACCGGCTGTCCCGCAGCCATCCCGCCGGGGGCACGCCCCCAGGGAGTCGCCCTGACTGCGACCGGGCTATTCGGTTCTGCAAAACAGGAACGGGCCGGGCCGATCGCGTAGCCTAATGGGTCGACACGCCGTCCGATGAGCAACCCCCTCCGCAACGCCACCTTCCGCCAGCTCGCCGCCTTCAACGCGGTCGCGCGGCTCGGCAGCGTGTCGCGCGCGGCCGACGAGATGCACCTCACGCAGCCGGCGGTGTCGATCCAGCTCGGCATCCTGGAAGACGCGGCCGGCACGCCGCTGCTGCGGCGCAGCGCGCGGGGGGTGAAGCTCACCGAAGCCGGCGAGCTGCTGGCCGGCTACGCCAGCCGCATACTCGACCTGTGGGGCGAGGCCGGCGACGCGATGGCGGCGCACTGCGGCGACATCGCCGGCCTGCTGCGCATCGGCGCCGTGACCACCGCCGAGTACCTGCTGCCGCCGCTGCTGCTGGAGTTCGTGCGCGAGCACCCGCAGGTGAAGGTGAAGCTGCAGATCGGCAACCGCGCCGACGTGGTGAACCAGCTCGCCGGACAGGACATCGACCTCGCCATCATGGGCCGCCCGCCCGCCGAGCTGAAGACCATCTCCGCCGCGTTCGCGAAGCACCCGATGGCCTTCGTCGCCGCGCCGTCGCACCCGCTGATGACCACGCCCAAGCCCGGCCTCGCTGCGCTGAACCAGGCCAACCTGCTGGTGCGCGAGCGCGGCTCCGGCACGCGCACCACGGTCGAGCAGTTGTTCAAGGACGCCGGCGTGTCGCTGACCATCGGCTCCGAGATGTCGAGCAACGAGGCCATCAAGCAGATGTGCGCGGCCGGCTTCGGCGTGGCCTTCCTCTCCTTGCACTCCTGCGTGCTGGAGCTGGAGACCGGCATGCTGGCCATCCTGCCGATGCCGGACTGTCCGATCGAACGCGACTGGCACGTGATGCACCTGGCCGGCCGGCCGGTGCCCGCCGCCGCCGCCGCCTTCGAGCAGTTCCTGCGCGTGCATGGCCAGGCCTGGATCCACTGGCGGCTGGAGCACATGCGGCGCAAGAGCGCCGCGGCCGGGGCACCGGCCGTGAGCGCTGCCGCCGCGGAGC
>NZ_AZND01000352.1:0-2861 GCF_000576205.1 Methylibium sp. T29
CCGCCTCGGTGCGCCGCAGGCCGGCGAGTTCGGCAGCGATGCGCGTCCGGGTGGGCGCGGCCACGCGGAACAGCGACTGCACATAGGCCGAACCCAGCCGCTGCCCGGCCGTGCAGGCCCGCTGCAGCGGCAGCGTGTAGAGCTGCTGCCATTCACGCAGCGCCATCGTCAGCGACTCGACGCGACCGACCTGCGAGGGGTTGTCCGCCACCAGGCCGCGCAGGCGCGCCAGCGGTTCGCTCCAGGGGTTGCCGTCCGGGCGCCTTCGGGGGCCGAGGCCACCGGGCGCCCCGACGGCCACGCACAGCGCCATCTCGGTGGGCGGCGCCGCGAGGCGGTCGAGTTCGGCCAGCACTGCGATCGCCTGTTCGCTGCGCAGGCGCAGCTCCTGCGACTGCAGCAGCGCCGCGTAGTCGCGCCAGCCGATCAGCAGCAGGCCGACCAGCAGCACCAGCAGTCCGCAGAACACCAGCGGCAGGCGCCACGCCACGTACAGGCCGCGTGGCATTCAGGCGCTCCCGACGGCGGACCGCAGGGCGGTGGGACGGAGCGTGCGGTGAGGCGGCAGGAGCGGGTTCATGCGAAGCGGAAGCCGGAGAGACAGGCCGGCGGCAGCCGGGCAAGGGTCGGATTATCGGGGGCCAGACCTACAATCTTTTTCTTCGGCCATTGTCCCTGCCGGCCCCCGCCGGCCCCGTTCCCATGCCGCGCCAGCTGTTCGTCACCACCGCCCTGCCCTATGCCAACGGGCATTTCCACATCGGCCACATCATGGAGTACATCCAGGCCGACATCTGGGTGCGCTTCCAGCGCATGCAGGGCCGCGTGGTGCACTTCGTCGGCGCCGACGACGCGCACGGCGCGCCGATCATGATCGCCGCCGAGAAGGCCGGCAAGACGCCGCAGCAGTTCGTGGCCGACATCGCCGCCGGCCGCAAGCCCTACCTCGACGGCTTCCACATCGCCTTCGACAACTGGCACTCGACCGACGGCCCCGAGAACCACCAGCTCGCGCAGGACACCTACCGCGCGCTGCGCCGCAACGGCCTGATCTTCACGCGCGAGATCGAGCAGTTCTTCGATCCGGTGAAGGCCATGTTCCTGCCCGACCGCTACATCAAGGGCGAGTGTCCGAAGTGCGGCGCGAAGGACCAGTACGGCGACTCCTGCGAGGTCTGCGGTGCGGTCTACGCGCCCACCGAGCTGAAGAACCCCTACTCCACGCTGACCGGCGCGACGCCGGTCATGAAGACCAGCGAGCACCACTTCTTCCAGCTCAGCTCGCCGCGCTGCCTCGATTTCCTGAAGGACTGGACCCACGGCAGCGCGCCGATCAGCGGCCAGCCGCGCCTGCAGGCCGAGGTGCTGAACAAGATCAAGGAGTGGTTCGCCACCGACGAGCAAGGCCACGGTGGTCTGGCCGACTGGGACATCTCGCGCGACGCGCCCTACTTCGGCATCGAGATTCCCGACGCGCCGGGCAAGTACTTCTACGTGTGGCTCGACGCGCCGATCGGCTACCTGGCCTCGCTGAAGAACTACTTCGACAAGCAGGGGCTGGACTTCGAGGCCTTCATGGCCGACCCGAAGACCGAGCAGGTGCATTTCATCGGCAAGGACATCACCTATTTCCACACGCTGTTCTGGCCGGCGATGCTGCACTTCAGCGGCCGGCGCACGCCGGACCACGTGTTCGTGCACGGCTTCATCACAGTGAGCGGCGAGAAGATGAGCAAGAGCCGCGGCACCGGCATCTCGCCGCTGCGCTACCTCGAGATCGGCATGAATGCCGAGTGGCTGCGCTACTACATCGCGGCCAAGCTGAACGGCCGCGTCGAGGACGTGGACTTCAACCCGGATGACTTCGTCGCGCGGGTCAACAGCGACCTGGTGGGGAAGTACATCAACATCGCCAGTCGGGCGGCGGGCTTCCTATCCAAGCGCTTCGACGGCCGGCTGACCGCCGAGTTGCCGGCCGAGAGCCGCACGCTGCTCGAAGGCCTGCAGGCTGCGCGCGACGACATCGCGCGGCTGTACGAGGATCGCGAGTACGCGAAGGCCCTGCGCGAGGCCATGGCACTGGCCGACCGTGTGAACGAGTACGTCGACGCCAACAAGCCCTGGGAGCTCGCCAAGCAGGCTGGCCAGGACGCACGCCTTCAGCAGGTCTGCAGCACCTGCATCGAGGCCTTCCGCCTGCTGACGATCTACCTGAAGCCGGTGTTGCCGGCGCTGGCGGCGCAGGTCGAAGGGTTTTTGAAGGTCGAGCCGATGCGCTTCGCCGACGCCGGCCGCCTGCTGGGCGCGCACGCGATCGGCGAATACAAGCATCTGATGCAGCGCGTCGACCCGAAGCTGCTCGATGCGCTGTTCGAGCCACCGGCCGAGCCCTCGCCCCAGACCTCTCCCGCGGCGGCGGGAGCGGGAGCCGTTCCCGGCGGCGAGGCGCTGGCGCCGACGATCACGATCGACGATTTCACGAAGATCGACCTGCGTCTCGCGCAGATCGTCGACGCGGCACTCGTCGAGGGCAGCACCAAACTGCTGCGCCTCTCGCTCGATGTCGGCGAAGGCCGCCACCGCACCGTCTTCAGCGGCATCCAGTCGGCGTTCAAGCCGGCCGACGTGATCGGCAAGTTCACGGTGGTGGTCGCCAACCTGGCGCCGCGCAAGATGAAGTTCGGCCTCAGCGAAGGCATGGTGCTGGCCGCGTCGCACGCCGACGAGAAGACCCATCCCGGGCTCTACCTGCTCGAGCCAACGCCCGGCGCCGTGCCGGGCCTGCGGGTGCGATGACGCCCGCTGCCGCGCGCGACCCTCGATGAGCGACCCGCGCGACGCCCGCCCCCTGCCCCGTGCCG
>NZ_AZND01000353.1:0-2839 GCF_000576205.1 Methylibium sp. T29
GACGCGGCGCGCTCGGTCTCGCCGCGCTCGCGGCGGCCCCCGCCAGTGCGTCCGCTGCCGGTGCTGCCGATCGCCGCGACCGGCACGACCAGCGCGTCCTTGGCCTCGGCCGCGATGAAGAAGACCTGCGCGGTCATGTTCGTCATCAGTGCCTGGTTGTTGTTGGGCACGTCGAACAGCGCGTTGTAGAGCACCACGTTGTTGGTCACGGTCGGCGTCGGCTCCACCTTGCGCAGCGTGCCGTACCAGCGCCGGCCCTGGCTGCCCAGGGTCGTGAAGTAGACCGTCATGTCCTGGCGCAGCTTGCTGACGTCGGCTTCCGACACCTGGGTCTGCACCGTCATCGTCGACAGGTCGGCGATGCGCAGGATGGTCGGCGCCGACTGGTTGGCGTTCAGGGTCTGGCCCTGGCGCGCGGTGACGCTGACCACGGTGCCGGCCAGCGGGGCGTAGATCTTGGCGTAGTTGAGGTTGGCCTCGTCGGCCCGGAGCGTCGACTCGGTCTGCTCGATCGACGCCTTGATGGCGTCGATCTGCGCCTTGGCGGCCTTGGCGGTGGCCTCGGCCTGCTGCAGTGACTCGGTGGTCGTCGCGTCGTCCTTCATCAGGTTGCGCTGGCGGGTGAGCAGCAGCTGCGCCAGCGCGTACTGCGATTCACGCTCGGCCAGCGTCGCGCGCTGGTTGCGCAGGCCGGCGCGGCGCGCATCGACGGTGGCGGTCAGCACCGTCGGGTCGATCTCGGCCAGCAGGTCGCCGGCCTTGACGATCGAGCCGACCTCGACGTGCAGCCGCTTCAACTGCCCGGACACCTGTGCGCCGACGTCGACGTAGTCGCGCGGCTGCACGGTGCCGGTCGCGGTCACCAGGTCCTGGATGTCGGCGCGCTGCACCGTCGCGAACTGGTACTGCTCGCGCAGGTTGGGCTGGCCATAGAACAGGCGCCAGGCCGCGTAGCCGCCGCCGACGATCAGCAGCAGCGCGATCACGGCCCACAGGGCACGATGGGCGAGAATGCGGCGCCAGCGCGGGCGCGATGCGGTGTCGGGGGGTGCGGTCATGGGAAACGGAGCCGGGGTCCTGGGGTGCGGGTGCGGCGGTCGGTGTGGGCCGGCGGCGAAGGAGTCGCCAGTCTGCGGGCCGCACGGTTAAGCAATGGGGCGCGATTGTGGCGGCTTTGTAAAGCCCGGGCGGGCCGCGCCGGCGTCACGGGCCCGATGTGACGAAGGCCGCACGCGGCGGCCTTCGTCGTCCGACGGGCGGCGTGGCCGCCGTCAGCGCGCGTCGGGCTCGCTGACGAAGCCGACCTTGCTCAGGCCCGCCTTCGAGGCGTCGGCCAGGGTCTCGGCGACGTAGCGGTAGGCCACCGCCTGGTCGGCGCGCAGATGCACCTCGGGTTGCGGCTGCTTCTGTCCGGCGTCGGCGAAGCGCTGCGCGGCCTCTTCGCGTGTCACCGTCTCGCCGTTCCAGAAGCGGACGCCGGCGCCGTCGATCGCGAACTCGATCTTGTCGGGCTTGAGCTCGTTGACCTGGCTGCTCGCCTTCGGCAGGTCGAGCTTGACCGCATGGGTGAGCAGCGGGGCGGTGACGATGAAGATCACCAGCAGCACCAGCATCACGTCGATCAGCGGCACCATGTTGATCTCGGACACCGGAGCGGACGAGGATTTGCGGTCGAAGCTGGCGAAGGCCATGGTGGGCTGGCTCCTGCGTGAAGGGTGAAGGGAAGGGCTCAGGCGCCGCGCGCGGCCGGGGTCAGCTTGCCCGGCATCGTGCGCACGTTGTCGCTGCCGCTCTTCGCGGCGTCGGCCAGCGGCGAACCCATCGACAGGAAGGTCATCAGCTCGAAGGCGAAGGCGTCGAGCTTGGCGTTGAGCACGCGGTTGCTGCGCGTGATGGCGTTGTAGGCCATCACCGCGGGGATCGCGACCGCGAGGCCGATGCCGGTCATGATCAGCGCCTCGCCCACCGGGCCGGCCACCTTGTCGAGCGTGCCCGAGCCGCTCATGCCGATCGCCACCAGCGCGTGGTACACGCCCCAGACCGTGCCGAACAGGCCGACGAAGGGCGCGGTGGCGCCGATCGTCGCGAGCCAGGTCAGGCCGTTCTCGAGCCGCGTGGTCTCCTCGTCGAGCACCTTCTTGATGGTGCGGGTGACGAAGTCCTGCGCGGTGCCCGCCTCCTCCAGCTTGGCCGCGCCGTAGCGGGCATGGTGGGCCTGCGCGTTGATCGCGTGGGCGGTCAGGTGCGCGAACGGCTCCTGCACGCCATGGGTGCCGATCTCGGCGCCCACCTCGTCGAGCGAGCGCGCGTTCCAGAAGAAGTGCAGGAACTTCTCGCTGCGCCGCGTGCGCAGCAGCTGGCCGAGGCCCTTGACGACGATCAGGGTCCACGAGATGGCCGACATCACCACCAGCACGGCCAGCAGCGACTTGCCGACGAAATCGCTCTGCGCGATGAAGTGGGCGAAGCCCATCGAAGTGTTCACATCGGTCACGGTCATCTCTCCATTTCAAAGACCAGGGGCATCACGACCCAGAAGGGCTGGGCCACGCCGTTCTCGGTGTAGGGCTTGAAGCGCGTTGCCTTCACGGTGGCAAGTGCGGCGTCGTCGAGGCGGGAGAAGCCGGACGAGCGCTGCAGGAGCATCTGGCGCGGCAGGCCTTGGTCGTCGACCAGCACGCGCACGTGCACGCGGCCCGATTCGTTGAGCCGCTTGGAAGCGGTCGGGTAGACCAGGTTCGGCGGCGTCAGGTACTCGACCTGCGTGATCGCCACGGTGCGCGGCTGCGGCGGCGGGGCCGGTGGTGCGGGCGGCGGCCGGCGGCGGCTCGACCGCCAC
>NZ_AZND01000354.1:0-2837 GCF_000576205.1 Methylibium sp. T29
CGCTGCCGGAGCCGCCGCAAACCCGCACGCCGCGCGTCGCCAAGCGGGCCCCCGCGCCGCTCGTCGATGCCGTGCCGCGCGTGGAGCGCATCCGCCAGGGGGCACCGAACCATCCATATGTGATCCGCGGCGAGTCCTACGAGCCCGATGACACCGATGTGCCGTGGTTCGAGATCGGCGTGGCCTCCTGGTACGGCGAGCCCTTCCACGGACGCCGCACCGCCAACGGCGAGGTCTACGACATGCACGGCATGACGGCGGCGCACAAGACCATGCCGCTGCCCAGCTACGCGGTGGTGCGCAACCGCGTCAACGGCCGGCAGGTGGTGGTGCGCGTGAACGACCGCGGTCCCTTCATCGACGGCCGCGTGATCGACCTCAGCTTCGCGGCGGCCCGCAAGCTCGGCATCCGCGGCCTCGGCGAGGTCGAGGTCCGCCGCCTGACGCACGACGAGATCCGGGCCGCAGCTGGAAGAAGCTGCCGCAGACGATGGCGGTGGGCGAGGACCGCGCCAAGCTCGAGTAGCGCCGCGTCGCGCCGCTCAGCCCGCGAACCGCAGCGCGTCGGGTCGCCGGGCGCGCCCTTGCAGGCGGTGCATCAGCAGGCTGCCGATCACGCCAGCCTGGCGCATCAGCGAGATCTGCGTCGC
The DNA here is from genome assembly GCF_000576205.1 of Methylibium sp. T29. Taxonomy (NCBI): domain Bacteria; kingdom Pseudomonadati; phylum Pseudomonadota; class Betaproteobacteria; order Burkholderiales; family Sphaerotilaceae; genus Methylibium; species Methylibium sp. T29. The sequence continues at coordinate 651 of NZ_AZND01000354.1, forward strand.
CGACCACTCGACCGGCGCGCCGGTCTGTTCGCCGCACAGCAGGCCGGTGCGCCGGCCGTTGACGGCAAACGGCACGTCGAGCAGCGAGTGGATGTCGTGCGGCAGCAGGTAGGCCTCGCGCATCGAGCGCAGTGCCGGATGGCTCTGGGCGTCGTTCGCGCTCAGGATGCCCCAGCGGTCGAGCTCGCGGAAGTAGTCGGGGTGCTGCTGCTCGACCAGCGGCGGCAGCGGCGTGGCGTCGTGGCCCGCGTGGTGCAGCCGCTCGCAGTGCAGTGCCTGCTGCGGTCCGCGCTGCGAGTAGGTCCATACGCTGACGCGGTCGCAGCCCAGGCCCTCGGCCAGCACCGGCAGCGCCTGCGAGAAGAAGTCGTCCAGCCCCAGCAGCTCCTGCTCGTGCAGGTGGACGCAGTGCCGGATCCGTGCCAGCGCACGGCGTCCGGGAGCGGAGAGGAGTTCTGACGGCATGGTCTTGGGGCTGCGGTGAGCGTGCCGGGTTATCGGCCGGGACCCGCAGCGCTTGAGGGGCGCGGCCCGGCTCAGCGGGCCACGTAGCGCCCCGGACGGTGGTTGATGGCCAGCACCAGATTCAGCGCCACCGCACCGGCCACCGACAGCAGCACCTGCCGGGGCGCGACGACCGCGAAGGCCAGCGCGACGATGCTGCAGTCGAGCGCCATCTGCAGCTGGCCGGCGCGCCAGCCCCGCTGCTGCTGCAGCACCACCGCGACGATGCCGATGCCGCCCACGCTCGCCTGGTGGCGGAACAGCGCGAGCATGCCCATGCCGATCAGCGTGCCGCCCATCAGCGCGGCATACAGCGGCTGCAGCGGCGCAAAGCCGATCCAGCGCGGCAGCCACTCGCTCTGGACCGACAGCAGCGCCACGGCGACGAAGGTCTTCAGCGTGAAGGCATGGCCGAGATGGCGCCAGGCGAGCCAGTAGAACGGCAGGTTGATCGCGAAGAACAGCGCGCCGAAGGACCCGCCGGTCGCGTAGTGCAGCAGGAAGGCCAGGCCCGCGGTGCCGCCGGCCAGCAGCCCGGCCTGCTGGAACATCGCGATCCCCAGCGCCATGGCCGCCGTGCCGAGCAGCAGCGCCATCGCGTCCTCGAAGACGGAGTGGCGGGTGATGCCGTCTTCGTCTTCGTCGTCGCTGCTGTCGGTCGTGTCCATGGGCGCGAGGTGGCGCAAGCTCCGTGCCGGGCAGCCGTGCTCGCGCGAGCTCAGGCGCCGGCGCTCAGCGCGTCGCCGTGCTCCAGCACCAGCGCGGGGAGCGCATCCACCTCGGCCGCCCCGGTGCCGAAGTTGACGATGCAGGCCCGCAGCCAGAAACGGCCGTCCACCACGGCCGGGCCGAGCCAGGCGCGGCCATCGTGCTGCAGGCGCTCCAGCAGGCGGCGGTTCAGCGCGTCGAGCGCGGCCTCGTCGTGGGCTTCACGGGGGTCGGGCCGGTAGCGCAGCGTCGCGATGCTCAGGCTGCCGGGGCCCGCCTCGAGCCGTGGCGTGGCCTGCACGCGCTCGCGCAGCCGCCGGGCCAGCGCGATGTCGTCGCCGATCATCTGCCGGTAGCCGTCGCGGCCGGCCATGCGCAGCGCGAGCCAGACCTTCAGCGCGCGGAAGCCACGCGTGTTCTGCGGTCCGAGCTCGTGGAAGTTCAGGCCCTCGTCGACGCGCGGTGCGCCGTAGTAGGGCGGGCGCTGGCTGAAGGCGTCGAGCAGGTGGCGCGGGTCGCGCACCAGCACGCAGCCGGCCTCGATCGGCGCGTAGAGCCACTTGTGCGGGTCGAGCGCCAGCGAGTCGGCCTCGCGCAGGCCCGGCAGGTCGGCCGGCGCGTCTTCGCCCAGGCAGGCCGCCGGCGCGCCATAGGCGCCGTCGACGTGGAACCACAGGCCGTGCCGGCTGCACAGCGCGGCCATGGCCGGCAGCGGATCGATCGCGCCGGTGCTCACCGTGCCGGCCGTGCCCACCGCCATCAGCGGCTGCACGCCGGCGGCGAGATCGGCCTCGATGCTCGCGGCCAGCGCGCCCACGTCGAGGCGTTGCTCGGCATCGGTCGGGATCCAGCGCACCGCCTGCAGCCCGAGGCCGGCGATGTCGACCGCCTTGTGCAGCCAGGCGTGCGTCTGTGTCGACGCGTAGACCGCCAGCGGCGCCGCCGCCCGCAGTCCCTGTTCGCGCACCGCCGGCG
>NZ_AZND01000355.1:0-2809 GCF_000576205.1 Methylibium sp. T29
GTGGGTGTCGTTCGACGGCGCGACCAGCGCGCTGCCGGACCCGGGCCCGGTGCCCGGGCGGGCGGTGGTCTGCGGCCCCTACGACGTGGCGACCTCGGCGCCGCGCGTGGTCGAGAATTTCCTCGACACCTCGCACTTCGCCTTCGTGCACGAGGGCTGGCTCGGCGACCGCGGCCACACCGAGGTGCCGGCCTACGAGGTGCTGCTGCGCGCCGACGGCGCGCCCGGCGTGCCGCACTACCGTGCGTGGCAGCCTCAGGCCAGTGCGCACTCGGTGGGCGGGGCCTGGATCGAATACCGCTACCAGGTGCTGTCGCCCTGCAGCGCCGTGCTGGTCAAGCAGGCCGGCGGCGATGCGCCGGCCCCGCGCGAGGCCTATGCGCTGTGGGTGGCGCCGCTGGAGCCCGAGCGCAGCCGCGTCTGGTTCACGCTGTACACCAGCGATCCGGTGACGCCGGATGCGACACTGCGCGCGTTCCAGCACACCATCTTCACCCAGGACCAGCCGGTGCTCGAGTCGCAACGGCCACGCAGGCTGCCGCTGTCGGGCGGCGAGGCGCACTGTGCGGCCGACCGGCTGAGCGCGGCCTACCGCCGCTACCTGCAGGCGCAGGGCATCACCTACGGAGTCTGCTGATGACGTCGAGCGCTCCCGCTGCGCCCTTCGACCCGGCCCGCATCGGTCGCGAGGCACTGCCGGGCCTGCTGCGCAGCATGCCCAAGGCCGAGCTGCACATCCACATCGAGGGCTCGCTCGAGCCGGAGCTGATCTTCGCGCTGGCCGGCCGCAATGGCGTCACCCTGCCGTATGCCAGCGTCGACGCGCTGCGCGCGGCCTATGCGTTCGCCGACCTGCAGAGCTTCCTCGACATCTACTACGCCGGCGCCAGCGTGCTGCTGGAGGAGGCCGACTTCTTCGACATGGCCATGGCCTACTTCCGCCGTGCCGCCGCGGACCGCGTGGTCCACGCCGAGCTGTTCTTCGACCCACAGACGCACACCGAGCGCGGCGTGCCGATCCAGACGGTGATCCGGGGACTGGCTCGCGCCCGTGCGACCGCACGGCTGGAACTGGGCGTGAGCAGCGAGCTGATCCTGTGCTTCCTGCGTCATCTCAGCGAGGACGCGGCTTTCCAGACGCTGGAGCAGGCGCTGCCGCACCGCGAGCACTTTGTCGGTGTCGGCCTCGACAGCAGTGAGCGCGGCCATCCGCCGGAGAAGTTCGCACGGGTGTTCGCGCGCTGCCGCGAGCTCGGCCTGCGCCTGGTGGCGCATGCCGGCGAGGAGGGGCCACCCGCCTATGTGTGGAGCGCGCTCGATGTGCTGAAGGTCGAGCGCATCGACCACGGCGTGCGCAGCCTCGAGGACCCGGCATTGGTGGCGCGTCTGGCCGCCGAGCACATGCCGCTGACGGTGTGCCCGTTGTCGAACGTGAAGCTGCGCGTGTTCGACACGATGGCGCGGCATCCGCTCGCGGCGATGCTCGATGCCGGCCTGTGCGCCACCGTCAATTCCGACGACCCGGCCTATTTCGGCGGCTACCTGAACCAGAACTTCATCGAGACCTTCGAGGCGCTGCCGGTACTGGGCGCTGCGCAGGCCTACCGGCTGGCCCGCAACAGCTTCGTGGCCAGCTTCGCGAGCGCCGAGCAGAAGGCGCGGTGGTGCGATGCGCTCGATGCGCATTTCGCGGGGGCGTGAAGGAAGAAGCCGGGTGTCGAGTGTTGGCGCGGGCGCCGCGCCGGGCCGCTGTGTTGCGTTCGTGTCCCCCGGCGTCGGCCTGATCGGCCGCCGCCTCCTCCTCTACCTCACTCCACACAGCGGCCCGTCACGGCGCTTCGATACACCGCGGTGTGCCTGGGTGAAGGCCTTCGAGCACCACGGTGATGTGTGCTGACCGGGACGTCGGGTGAATGGCGGAGTGAGGTAGAGGAGGAGGGAACGGCCGTGAGGCCGGCACCGGGGGACACGAATGCAGGCGTTCACCCGGCGGCCCGGTCGGCATCGCTCGATCCAAGCCAGCAACTCCCAACAAGCCCGCCGCAAAGCCCCGCGCGGCACTTGCAGCGGTTGCTGCGCTACCGTGCAACTCTTGCCGAATTGCTTCCGCTGCACCTGTCGCACCGATGAACGCACCCGCTCCGACCCCGCCGACCCTGTGGACCCTGGCACGCCGGCAGCTCGCGCGCGACTTCCGCGCCGGTGAACTGCGTCTGCTGATCGTCGCGGTGATGCTGGCGGTCGCCGCGCTCACCGCGGTCGGCTTCTTCGCCGACCGGCTGAACCAGGGCCTGGCGCGCGACGCGCGTTCGCTGCTCGGTGGCGACGCCATCGTCGCGAGCGACCAGCCGGCGCCGTCGGGTCTGACCGATCGGGCCCGTGCCGACGGGCTGGTGGTGGCCCACACCGTGAGCTTTCCCAGCATGGGCCGCGCGCCCGACGCGCAGGGCGGGGCTTCGCGCCTGGTGGCCGTCAAGGCGGCCAGCGACGGCTATCCGCTGCGCGGCCAGCTGAAGATCGCCGATGCGCCCGGCGCGCCCGAGCGACGCGCCACGGGCGTGCCGGCCCCCGGCAGCGTGTGGGTCGACGCGGCCATCCTCGACTCGCTGAACCTGAAGCCCGGCGATCCGCTGCTGCTCGGCGACGCCAGTCTCACGATCGCGGCGGTCATCACGCTCGAGCCCGACCGCGGCGCCGGCTTCATGAGCTTCGCGCCGCGTGCGCTGCTCAACATCGCCGACCTGCCGGCCACCGGCCTGGTGCAGCCGGCCAGCCGCGTGACCTACCGGCTGGCGCTGGCCGGGCAGGG
>NZ_AZND01000356.1:0-2805 GCF_000576205.1 Methylibium sp. T29
TCGCCCTGCTGCGCTGCTGCCTCAAACCAGTGTTTGGCCTGTTCGAGATCCACGGTGAGGAACTCTCCCGACTCGAATAGTTCACCCAAAGACAGTTGGGCGCCGACATGCCCCTTGTGTGCTGCAACCTCGAACAGTTCACATGCCTTAGATGCGTCAGCTTCGATGCCCGAGCCCCTGAGAAACATGACTGCCAGATTGTTGATGGCTGTTGCGTCCCCTTGCTCGGCACCCAGTGAGAGCCAACGTCGAGCGTCCTCATAGTCTGTCTGGGCACCGATTCCATTGGCTAGCATGTAGCCGGCATTCGCGGAAGCCGCAGCGTGCCCCAGTCCGGCCAGACGCTTGAACTCTGTCAGCGCGGCCGAGTGTTCAGCTTCGCTGGTTGCATTTTGCTGCTGCTCGAAGGCAACCTGAAAGGCGGCCTCGAGAGAATCTCGCTCGGACTCATCCATGCTGACTGTGCTCAGAGTTGATTCCAAAACAAGGCTATCAGGGTTCAGGCTACGCGGCCCGTTCAGAATTTGCGATCAGCCCGAAGCTGATTGCCCAGTCTTGGCCACAACGTTGCACGACGGCCAAACGAGCGACAGCTGTCCTGTTGAATGAGGGGCTGCTCCGGGTCGTGAAGAGAAATTCGAGTTGCCGCCCGACAGCAGCCACTCGGCCTCGCATGTGACCACGGCGCATCTCGATGGATGAGTGCCGAACCGCGCGGCGCGTCACACTAGCCGCCTGCCTGGTGCTTCTGAACGATCGTGAGTTCGGGCAGGACATCGCGGTACTCCGGGATGAGTGCATTCAAGCGCGACATGCGATGGCCCTCGTCGGCAATCAAGACAGCGAAGAGAGCCGCAGCCATAGTCGAAATCGCGTTCGACGTCTCGATAACCTGAAGCACCAGCGGCAGGGGGAAGCCTTCGCTGTGACGCTTCAAAGGCTGGAAGCCACCATGGACAAACGAGTTCAGGCTGTGGCGCAGAACTTTATCGACTCGGCCGACCTCGTCGACCAGGACACGAGGCGCGTTGCAGCCTTCTTTGCGCAGTGCCTTGAGCATGTCGCCGTACACGGCAACCTTGCGGGCCTGTGCATCGGCCTCGACCGTGAGTTCGCGCTCAAGCGCCTCGATGTCCTGTTCTGTTGCGGCGTAGATTGCCCAGGCGCCCCGGAGCATGGACTCGAATTGCATGCGCAGCGTCGCAGTGGCCGTGTTGGGGTTGCCGCGTGCCATCAAGACGAGAAGAGAGTCCCCGTGCTCCATCGACAGGCTGATGGCGGTCGTCGCGACATCCGTGCCGTGCAGGTCGATGACCTCAAGGCCTTCGTCGTCCAGAGCAAGCGTCTGCGCCATCGCTTCATGCAACTGGCCAGAGCGCTGCAGCTTCCGGTCAATCAGTTCGTCGGTCTCACCGGCTCCGGGTTCACTGGCCATGCGCGATAGAACCTTCTTGCTTGCTGTTGTTGATGATCGCGAAGCCTGATCACCGGTTCGCGAAAGCCGCACTGAACTGACTCGCAGCAATGGAGGCGGTCACCGGCTTCTGCAGGAACAGCAGCCCATGTTCTTCGATGGCCGCCACGAGGGCTTTCTCGTCGACATCCTTGGTGCCCGCCTTACCGGTCAGCAGCGCGATGGGGCATGTGGCGCTCTGGCTTCGCAGCTTGGCGACAAGCGCCTCGGCCGTACCGGTCGGCAGAACCCAGTCGACCACGTAGGCGTCGAAGCTGTCGAACTGCAGAGCAGCTTCCAGCTGCGCCTCGGTCGCAAACGCCGTCGCCTCGAAGCCCAGCTCGACCAAGCCGGCCGCAAGGCTTCGGGCAACGTCGATGTCGTCGTCGAGGATCGCAAAGCGACGCGGCCTATCTGGCTTCGGCTCGATGATGAGTCGCCGGACGGTGCATGCCTGCGGCGTCGGCGTGTCGCCGGCCACCATCACAACCCACTCCGACCCGCCTTTGATCGCGATGAGGTCGCCTGGCCGATGCTGCGCCAGGGGCTGACCTGGCCAGAGGCGGCAGGTGACGCGCAGCGGCCCGGCGATGAGCAGCGCGGTCTCGTAGTCCGCTGACTTCTGCTCGCCGAACAGGTCCACCAGGGTCTCGCCGTGGTGCGTGGCTACGGTCTGAAGCTCCTCCAGCGACCACGGAGCGATCCCCGTCATGCGCCGGTGGGCCTGGTGGTACGACAGGCTGAGCAGACCGCCGATGTGTGCCGAGTGCCTGTGCCTCGGAAGGCCGGCCCTGTCGAGCAGCGCCCGGATGCAAGTGGCGGCAAGGGAAGCCTGGGCCGCCTCGGGCTTTGCTGGCTCCGGCGGGGGCGTTGGGGCGGCAGAACGAGTGTTCACCGCACACCTCGCGGCGTTTCATTGCTTATCACGCAACTTTTGATCTTCATAAGCTCATCCATATCGTGTAACAGATAATCTTTGCGTGCTACGCACGTTTTGCTCTGCTACATTGTCTTTTCCCGCCACTGTATGGCGTCAGGTCTTCACACCAGCGAAAGGTTGGCAATGAAAGCACATTTCAGCACCGCAATCCGGCCCCTAGTGAGACTTGCTGCCCCTTTCGGCCTCGTTCTCGGTCTAGGCCTGGGGCTCAGCGGACCTGCGCACGCTGTCGACGGCTGCAAGCTTCTGCTGTGCATGGCAGGCAACTGGCAGAACATCAGCCAGTGCACGCCCACCGTGCGCCAAGCCCTGCGCGACGTGGCCCGAGGTCGCGGCTGGCCCACCTGCAGCATGGGCGGCGACAGCGCCAGCGGCAACCAGTACGTGGCGCCCGAGCAGTGCCCGGAGCAGT
>NZ_AZND01000357.1:0-2792 GCF_000576205.1 Methylibium sp. T29
CCTCGCCGCGCGCGAGGTCCTCGCCGGCAAGGCGGCGGTTGTCGCCGGTGCGCACCACGCCGGCGGGCAGCGTGACGGCGCCGTCGGCGACGCTGGTGAACTCCTGCGGCACGACGGTGTCCAGGCCGGCCGGCATCACGGCACCGGTCATGATTCGCACGCATTCGCCCGCGGCCACGCGGCCCTCGAACTGCTGGCCGGCAAAGCCGGTGCCGGCCAGGCGCAACGTGGTGGGCTGGCCGTCGCGCAGATCGGCACCGCGCAACGCGTAGCCGTCCATCGCCGAGTTGTCGTGCGCCGGCACATCGATCGGCGAGATGATGTCGTGCGCCAGCACGCGGCCGAGCGCACTGCGCAGCGCGAGCTGCTCCACCGCGCCGACTTTCGGCACGAAGCGCGCGATGAAGTCCTGCGCCTGCGCCACGGCCAGCGTATTGGGGTCGTAGCCGGCGATGCAGGAGGCGATCTGTTCGATCGACGGCAGGGCGGAGGGGGTCGGTGAGTCCATCGTCAGGGCGCGTGCTTCACAGCGTGAGCTGCATGTGTGCGCGATCGAAGTAGTGTTCGCCGCGCGCGTCGACCAGCCGCACCGCGCGCGGCAGCAGGCCGTAGCGGCGGAAGCCCGCACGTTCGTACAGCCGCAGCACGCGGTCGCTCGAGGCGGTGACGCTGAGCACGATCATCTGGAGGTCGGCGGCCTGGTGCGCCGCGGTGACGCAGGCGCCGACCAGTGCGCTGCCGATGCCGTGGCCGTTGTGGGTGGGCAGCACCATCAGCCCGATCAGCCGGCTGATGTGGCGGGTCTTGTTGCGTGTGTCGCGCTCGAGGCCGACCGATCCGACGAGCCGCTCGCGTCCGCCGTCTTCCTTGACGAAGGCGCCCAGCAGGAAGCTGCCGCCCAGCGGCTCGTTCAGCCCGAGCCGGCCCAGATAGCTCTCGGGCGTGCGCAGGCGCTGGCTCTCGTGGTCGGAGGTGAAGGCCTCGGGGTAGAGGCGCAGCGCCTCGTCGCGCAGGTTCTTGTAGGCCAGCAGGTCGGCCGGACCCAGGCGCCGGATCACGGCCGGCTGCTGCGCGCTCGGGCGCCGGGCGAGGGTCGGCTCAGACACGCTGCGTCTCCAGCCGGCGCAGTTCGTCCAGCGTGTTGGCGTTGAAGAACGGGGCGGCGTCGAAGTCGACCATCGCGCAGCGGTGCTGCGCCGTCCAGCGGTCGATCTTGCGGCCCCCGGCGTGGACGAAGCGGACTAGGCTTTCCAGCAGGGTGGAGCGCAGCAGGCAGAACACCGGCTGGGGCCGTGGCGCGCCGGGAGCGTCGGCGCTGTCGGGGGCGCGCACCATCGCGAGCTCGGCGTCCTCGGCCTCCAGTGCGTGGGCCAGGCGAGCCACCAGATCGTCGGGGAAGTCCGGCGTGTCGCAGGGCACGGTCACGACGAACGGCGACTCGGCACGCTCCAGCCCGACCAGGAAGCCCGACAGCGGCCCGGCGAAGTCAGGGTCGGTGTCGGGCCAGACCGGCACACCGAAGCTCTCGTAGGCGGCCAGGTTGCGGTTGGCATTGATCATCGTCGTCCCGACCTGGGGTTGCAGCCGCATCAGCGCGTGCAGCGCGAGCGGGATGCCTCGGTAGGGCTGCAGGCCCTTGTCCACGCCGCCCATGCGGCTGCCGCGCCCGCCGGCGAGGACGACACCCGTGATGTGTTCGGCGCCGATCATCGCGCTCGTGCCTCAACCACCGATGTAGCTCATCTCGACCTTGGCGGCCGCCGCCTCTGCGCCGGCCGCACTGCCGCGCAGTTCGGAGTAGCGATCGTCGCGGCCCTGCCAGATCTGTCCGATCGCCGCGGCGATCTGCCGGTCGTCGTAGGCGGCCGGGTCGCGCAGCAGCGCGCGCAGGTCGTGGCCGCGCTGCGCGAACAGGCAAAGGTAGAGCTTGCCCTCGGTCGACAGGCGGGCGCGGTTGCAGTCGCCGCAGAAAGCGTGCGTGACGCTGGAGATCACGCCGATCTCGCCGCGGCCATCGGCATAGCCCCAGCGCTCGGCGGTCTCGCCCGGCGCGGTGGGCTCGAGCGCACGCAGCGGGAAGACCTCGTGGATGCGCTGCACCACCTGCGCCGAGGGCAGCACCTCGTCCATGCGCCAGCCGTTGGTGATGCCGACATCCATGTATTCGATGAAGCGCAGCACCACCCGGCCGCCGAACCGTTCGCGGAAGAAGCGCGCCATCGGCACGATCTCCTGGTCGTTGGTTCCGCGCTTGACCACCATGTTGACCTTGATCGGCGCCAGCCCCGCGGCGATCGCCGCTTCGATGCCGGCCAGCACGTCGGCCACCGGGAAATCGACGTCGTTCATGCGGCGGAACACGGCGTCGTCGAGTGCATCGAGCTGACAGTGACGCGCCGCAGCCCGGCCATGCGCAGCGCCACCGCCTTGCGCGCGAGCAGCGAGGCGTTGGTGGTGAGCGTCAGGTCGAGCGGCTCGCCGTCGGGCGTGCGCAGCGCCGCCAGTTGCGCGACCAGGATCTCGAGGTTCTTGCGCAGCAGCGGTTCACCGCCGGTCAGGCGAATCTTGCGCACGCCGTGCAGCGTGAACAGGCGCGCCAGCCGCGTGGTTTCCTCGAAGCTCAGCAACTCGCCGTGCGGCAGGAAGCGGTGGTCCTTGTCGAACACTTCCTTGGGCATGCAGTAGCTGCAGCGGAAGTTGCAGCGGTCGGTGACCGAAATGCGCAGGTCGTGCAGCGCGCGGCCGCGGCGGTCGCTCAGCAGCCCGCTCGGCGGCGGCGCCTGCACGGGCAC
>NZ_AZND01000358.1:0-2747 GCF_000576205.1 Methylibium sp. T29
CCGCGCTGCAGGCCGGTCGGGTGCTGCGCCCGGCCGACATCGGCATGCTCGCCTCGCTGGGCCGGGCCGAGGTGCCGGTGCGGCGCCGGCTGCGCGTCGCCTTCTTCTCCACCGGCGACGAGCTGCGCTCGATCGGCGAGCCGCTCGAGGCCGGCTGCGTCTACGACAGCAACCGCTACACGATCCACGGCATGCTCACGCGCCTGGGTGTCGATCTGCTCGACCTGGGCGTGGTCCGCGACGATCCGGCCGCGCTGGAAGCCGCCTTCCGCAGCGCGTGCGAGAACGCCGACGCGGTGATCACCTCGGGTGGCGTCAGCGTCGGCGAAGCCGACCACACCAAGCAGGTGATGGCAAGGCTCGGCGAAGTGGCGTTCTGGCGCATCGCGATGCGGCCCGGCCGGCCGATGGCCTTCGGCCGCGTCGCCTCGAACGGCCGCACCGCGGTGCTGTTCGGCCTGCCCGGCAACCCGGTTGCGGTGATGGTGACCTTCTATGCCTTCGTGCGCGATGCGCTGCTGGCGATGGCCGGCGCCACGCCCCAGAGCCTGCCGTTGCTGCGCGCGCGCGCCACCGAGGCCATCCGCAAGAAGCCCGGCCGCACCGAGTACCAGCGCGGCATCGTCTCGCGCGCCGCCGACGGCGACTGGGACGTGCAGCTCACCGGCGCCCAGGGCTCGGGCATCCTGCGCAGCATGAGCGTGGCCAACGGCCTGGTCGTGCTGCACCACGAACAGGCCTCGGTCGAGCGCGGCGGCTACGTCGACGTGTTGCCGTTCGACGGGCTCGTCTGAGACCGAGGGGCGCGTCGCACCGATGGCCCGCCCGCAATGATCGATCTGCAAGGAGCCCTCATGACCCCGGTGCGCGACGTCGACGTTGCCATTCTCGGCGCCGGCTCGGCCGGCCTGAGCGCCTACCGCGCGGCGCGCGAGCACACCGAGCGCGTGCTGCTGATCGACCCCGGCCCGCTCGGCACCACCTGCGCCCGCGTCGGCTGCATGCCGAGCAAGCTGCTGATCGCCGCCGCCGAGGCCGCGCACGCCGTCGACGACGCGACGCGCTTCGGCATCGACGTGCAGGGCGTGCGCATCGACGGCGCGCGCGTGATGGCACGCGTGCGCGCCGAGCGCGACCGCTTCGTCGGCTTCGTGCTCGACGACATCGAGCGCATCGCCCCCGACCACCGGCTGGACGGCGTGGCCCGCTTCCTCGACCCGCACCACTTGCAGGTGGACGGCCCCGGGGGCGCGCTCACCGTGCGCGCCGACCGCATGGTGATCGCCACCGGCTCGCGGCCTCGCCTGCCACCCGAGTGGCGCAGCGCGCTCGGCGATCGCCTGATCGTCAACGACGACGTGTTCGACTGGCAGGACCTGCCGCGTTCGGTGGCCGTGGTCGGCACCGGAGCGATCGGTCTCGAACTGGCGCAGGCGCTGCATCTGCTGGGCGTGCGCGTGCGTCTGCTGGGCCGCGGACCGACGGTCGGCCCGCTCAGCGATCCAGCGCTGGCCGCGCTGGCCGCCAGCCACTTCGATGCGACGCTGCCGCTGCAGCGCGACGCCACGGTGCAGCGCGTCGAGCGGCTCGGCGACGAGGTCGCCGTCCACTGGCGCAGCGCCTCCGGCACGCACAGCGAACACTTTGACGTGCTGCTCGCCGCCATCGGCCGGCGACCGAACACCGACGCGCTCGGGTTCGAGCACACCGGCCTCGATTGCGACGCCGACGGCGTGCCGCTGCACGACCCCACCACGATGCGCATCGGCCACTCGCACATCTTCATCGCCGGCGATGCGGGCGACGATCGCCCGCTGCTGCACGAGGCGTCTGATGAAGGCCTGATCGCCGGCCACAACGCCGGGCGCTATCCCGACGTGCAGGCCGGGCGTCGCCGCACGCCGCTGGCGGTGGTGTTCTGCGAACCGCAGATCGCGATGGCCGGTCGCAGCCACCGCGAGCTGACCGCGGCCGGCACGCGCTTCGCGACCGGTATCGTGAGCTTCGAGAACCAGGGCCGCAGCCGCGTGATCGGGCGCAATGTCGGCGCCCTGCACGTGTACGGTGAACGCGGCACGCGCCGCCTGCTCGGTGCCGAGATGCTGGGCCCTGCGGCCGAACACCTGGGCCACCTGCTGGCCTGGAGCATCGGCCGCGGGGAAACAGTCGACGAGGCCCTGGCCCAGCCGTTCTATCACCCGGTGATCGAGGAAGGCGTGCGCACCGCGTTGAGGCAGCTGCGCCAGGCGCTCGACCGCCCCGAGCCGGCGCCGTGCGAGGGCTGTGCACCCGGCGACTGATGCGCCACGCCGCCTGACAGCGCACCGTCACGGCGCTGTCGATTCGCCGTCGCGCGGAGCGCGACGAGCTGACATCTGCCTGATGTGGGAAGCCGCCTACACATATCGGCGGCGCCCGCCGACTACGGTGCCTGCACGGACGCCCTACGGTGCGCTTGTCACCCTCGCATCGCGGTTCGATGCGGGCGTCCGGCCGAACCCAACCAGGAGTCAATGAATGCGCATCAGTGGAATGAAGCCCTCGTGGAAACAATGCATCGCCCCGCACGCGGCACTGGCGATGCTGCTCGTCACCGGCACGGCACGGGCCGACCTGGAGGCCGACCGCGCCTACTGCGAGTCGCTTCAAGGGGGTGCCCGCATCGTGTGCCTGCGCGACCTGAAGGCCACGCCCACGCCCGCCGCCAAGCCGCCCGCGGCCACCGCTGAGACGCCGGCTGCTGCGCC
>NZ_AZND01000359.1:0-2734 GCF_000576205.1 Methylibium sp. T29
GCCGCCGCAGGGCCGGGCGGGCTGGCGCGGGATGATCGCCGCCGACGCCGGCAGCCCGCGCGATCCGCCCTGAGGCGCGGGTCCTCGTGACTTTGGTGTAATGGCCGCGCGCCGGCAGCCCTGCCAGGCATCACCAGGAGACCCGCATGACCACCGCGTCCACCACCCTGAGAGATCTCGTCGGCCTCGGCCACCGTCCGGCCGCGCTGGGCGAGGCCGCGCTGATCATGATCGACTGCCAGAACACCTACCGGCAGGGCGTGATGCAGCTGACCGGCGTGGAAGAGGCGCTGGTCGAGGCGCGCAAGCTGCTGGAGATCGCCCGCGCGCGCAGGATGCCGATCTTCCACATCCAGCACGACGCCGGGGCCGGCTCGCCCTACGACGTGCGGGCCGAGATCGGCGCCATCTCGGCCGAGGTGGCACCGATCGCCGGCGAGCCGGTCATCACCAAGAACTACCCCAACTCCTTCGTGCAGACCGACCTCGACGAACGGCTCAAGGCGCTGGGCATCCAGCAGATCGTGCTGGCCGGCTTCATGACGCACATGTGCATCAACTCCACCGCGCACGGCGGCTTCAACCTCGGCTACGCGCCGACGGTGGTGGCCAGCGCGACCGCGACGCGCGCGCTGCAGGGGCCGAACGGCAAGGTGCTGACGGCGCGCGAGGTGCACGACGGCGCGCTGGCGTCCACGCGCGACCTGTACGCGGCGGTGGTGGACTCGGTGGCCGACCTCGGCAGCTGAGTCCGCGCGGGGCGTCGCGGCACCGAAAGGAGGGCCTCACGGTGTTCACCTACGTCTGCCTCGGCAGCGCCGACCTGCCCCGCGCCGCGCGCTTCTACGACGCGACGATGGCCACGCTGGGCCTGCAGCGCTGCGACACCAGCGACGAGCCCGACTGGGACGGCTGGATCGGCTGGGGCACCTACCAGCAGCACGGTGCGACGGAGATCGCGCTGTGGCTGTGCGAACCGTTCGATGGCCGGCCGGCCACGGTGGGCAACGGCACGATGGTGGCGCTGCGGGCGCGCAGCTGGGCCGAGGTCGATGCCTTCCACGCGGCGGCGCTGGCGCACGGCGGCCGCTCGGAAGGCGCGCCGGGCCTGCGCCCGCAGTACAACGCCGACTTCTACGCAGCCTATGTGCGCGACCCCGACGGCCACAAGCTCGCCGTCGTCTGCCGCGGCCAGACCGAGCCGGCCGCATGACGACGCCGACCCTGCGCATCGCCCTCGTCTCCGACATCCACGGCAACCTCGCCGCGCTCGAGGCGGTGGTGGCCGACATCGGCCGCCGCGGCGTGGACCGCACGGTCAACCTCGGCGACAGCCTGTCGGGGCCGCTGCTGCCGCGCGAGACGGCGCGCTTCCTGATGGCGCAGGACTGGCTGCAGCTGGCCGGCAACCACGAGCGCTACGTGCTCGGCGGCGGCGCGCTGCCGCGCGAGCCCTCGGACGCCTATGCGCACGCGATGCTCGGCCCCGCCGAAGTCGACTGGCTGCGCACGTTGACGCACCGGCACGCGCTGGCCGACGACGACGCGTTCCTGTGCCACGGCACGCCGGCGCACGACGACGTCTACTTCTTCGAGACCGTGACGCCGCACGGCCTGCGCGCCGCGACGGCCGACGAGGTGGAGGCGCGCCTGGGCGAGGTGCGTGCGGCGCTGGTGTGCTGCGGGCACACCCACACGCCGCGCCTGCTGCGCAGCCGGCACGGCCAGCTGCTGCTCAACCCCGGCAGCGTGGGCCTGCGGCCTACGACGACGCGCGGCCCTTCCCTCACGCCGTGGAGAACGGCGCACCGGACGCGCGCTATGCGATCGCCGAACGCGGCGCCGACGGCCGCTGGTCGGCCGAGTTGATCGCCGTGCCCTACGACCACACGGCGATGGCGATGCTGGCGGAACGGCGCGCGCGGCCCGAATGGGCGCATGCGCTGCGCTGGGGCCGCCTGCCGTGAACGGCCTTCCCGCTCACGAGGCCGCATCGCGATGAAGACCTTCGCCGTGCTGGTAGCGCTGGCCGCCTGGGGACACCTGCTGTTCTGGCGCCCGGCGCCTTGGGTGAGCTGGCTGCTGTTCATGGCCTTCCTCGTGCTCGGCAGCCTGTTCACGCTGGCAGGCGGCTTCAGCTACTGGTGGGACTCGGGGATGCGGCCCTCCCAGCGCAGCGCGGTGGTGCTGGTGTGCGGCCTGCTCACGCTGGCGGCGCAGGCGGGCCGCCTGTTCAAGTCGCTCTCCGACGACGACCTCGCCTGAGGCCCGGCCGCCGCGTCTCAGGCCGCGCCGCGCTTGAGCTTGCCGAGCGCCATCGCCGCCGCGGAGGTGCGCGTCTCGACGCCGAGCTTGGCGAACACGTGCTCCAGGTGCTTGTGCACGGTGCGCGGGCTGGTGCCGAGGATGTCGCCGATGTCGCGGTTGGTCTTGCCCTGGGCCACCCAGTGCAGCACCTCGGCCTCACGGCCGGTGAGCCGGAACGCGACCGCCAGGCCCTCGATGCTGGCGCGGTCGTTCGACTCGGTCAGCACCAGCAGCCACTCGTCCTCGCCGGTGGCCTCGTGCAGCGCGAAGCTCACGCGGCGGCCGTCGCGCGCCAGCACGATGGGGTAGCCGGTCTGCTCGGTGGCTGCCAGCACCGCCTGCGCCTGCATCCAGTCGAGCAGGGTCTCGCTGAGCACCGGGCCGCGGGTGCCGGCCTCGCGCGTGGCGTCCAGCGCCTGCAGCAGCT
>NZ_AZND01000360.1:0-2710 GCF_000576205.1 Methylibium sp. T29
CGGCGCCACCGCCGTGGCGGCCGGCAGCCGGCAGCGGCGCACCACCGGCCCTGGTGGCGCCGCCCGCCACGGCGCCGACCGTGACCGTGAGCACCGACGTTCTGAAGCTCACGCTCGATGCGCGCGGCGGCGACGTGGTGCATGCCGAGCTGCTGACCCAGGTGGACCAGAACGACCGCACTCGCAACGTGGTGTTGTTCGACCGCTCGAAGGAGCGCGTCTACCTTGCGCAGACCGGCCTGGTGGGCGCTCCCGATCTGCCCAACCACCTGACGGCCTACACGCTGGTGCCCGGCGAGACCAGCCTGGCCGCGGGCAAGGACGCGCTGGAGGTGGTGTTCGAGTCACCCGAGCAGGGCGGCGTGAAGCTGAGGAAGACGCTGACCCTGCAGCGCGGCAACTACGCGGTGCAGGTGCGCCACGACGTGGTGAACACCGGCACCGCCGCGCTCTCGCCGCAGCTCTATGTGCAGCTGGTGCGCGACGGCAACGCGCCCCGGGGAGTCGAGCTTCTACAGCACCTTCACCGGCCCGGTGGTCTACACCGACGCCAGCAAGTTCCACAAGGTCGACTTCAAGTCGATCGAGAAGGGCAACACCGAGCACGACAAGACCGCCGACAACGGCTGGGTCGCGATGGTGCAGCACTATTTCTTCTCGGCCTGGCTGCACAACGACAAGGCGCCGCGTGAGTTCTACACGCGCAAGATCGATGTCAACCTGTACGCGGTGGGCCAGCTGTTCCCGCTGGGAGAGATCGCCCCGGGCGCAAGCAAGCAGTTCGACAGCGTGCTGTTCGTGGGCCCGCAGGAAGAAAAGAAGCTCGAGACCCTGGCCCCCGGCCTGGAGCTGGTGAAGGACTACGGCTGGTTCACGATCATCGCGAAGCCGCTGTTCTGGCTGCTCGACCAGCTGCACAAGCTGATCGGCAACTGGGGCTGGGCGATCGTGGCGCTGGTGGTGCTGCTGAAGGCGGCGTTCTACTGGCTCAACGCCAAGGCCTATGCGTCGATGGCGAAGATGAAAGCCATCAACCCGAAGATCATGGAGATGCGCGAGCGGCTGAAGGACAAGCCGCAGCAGATGCAGCAGGAGATGATGCGCATCTACAAGGAGGAGAAGGTCAACCCGCTCGGCGGCTGCCTTCCGATCCTGGTGCAGATGCCGGTGTTCATTGCGCTGTACTGGGTGCTGCTGTCGAGCGTGGAGATGCGCAACGCACCCTGGCTGGGCTGGATCACCGACCTGTCGGTGCGCGACCCGCTGTTCATCCTGCCGATCGTGATGACCGGCACCACGCTGCTGCAGACCTGGCTGAACCCGACGCCGCCGGATCCGATGCAGGCCAAGATGATGTGGATCATGCCGCTGGTGTTCTCGGTGATGTTCTTCTTCTTCCCGGCCGGCCTGGTGCTGTACTGGATCACCAACAACCTGCTGTCGATCGCGCAGCAGTGGGTGATCAACCGGCGGCTGGGCGTGAACTGATCTAAGTCGTCGTTGGCCCGCCCGGGCCACCCCGCCACGACGCCCCGCTTGCGGGGCGTCCTGCATTCGGGGCCGACAATCGCGCTCATGCTGCTGCCCCGCCACCACGATCCCATCGTCGCGATCGCGACGGCACCTGGGCGCGGCGCCGTGGGCATCGTGCGCGTGTCGGGGCGCGGACTCGGCGCGCTGATCGAGGCCGTGTGCGGACGCGCGCTGCAGCCGCGCCATGCCCACTACGGCCCCTTCCTCGACGCGCAGGGCGAGGCCATCGACCAGGGCCTGGCGCTGCACTTTCCGGCGCCGCACAGCTACACCGGCGAGGAGGTGCTGGAGCTGCAGGCGCACGGCGGCCCGGTGCTGCTGCAGCTGCTGCTGGCGCGCTGCCTCGAGGCCGCCGCGCAGCCCGATGCGCGCAGTGGCCTGCCGCGCCTGCGCGGCCTGCGTGTGGCCGAGCCCGGCGAGTTCACCGAGCGCGCCTTCTTGAACGACAAGCTCGACCTGGCCCAGGCCGAGGCGGTGGCCGACCTGATCGACGCCAGCACCGAGGCCGCGGCCCGCTCGGCTGGCCGGGCGCTGGCCGGCGCGTTCTCGCAGCAGGTCGACACGCTGCGCGACAGGCTGATCGAGCTGCGCATGCTGGTCGAGGCCACGCTCGATTTCCCCGAGGAGGAGATCGACTTCCTGGAGAAGGCCGACGCGCGCGGCCGGCTCGCCCGCATCGCCGAGGCACTGGACGCGGTGCTGGCGCGGGCGAAGCAGGGTGCGCTGCTGCGCGAGGGCCTGCGCGTGGTGCTGGCTGGGCAGCCCAACGTCGGCAAGAGTTCGCTGCTGAACGCGCTGGCCGGCGCCGAACTGGCGATCGTGACGCCGATCGCCGGCACCACGCGCGACAAGGTCGCCGAGACCATCCAGATCGAGGGCGTGCCCTTGCACGTGGTCGACACCGCGGGCCTGCGTGCCGAGGACGATGCGCGCGATGAGGTCGAGCGCATCGGCATGCAGCGCAGCTGGGGCGCGATCGGCGAGGCCGATGCGGTGATCTTCCTGCACGACCTCACGCGTGCCGGCGATCCGGGCTACGACGCTGCGGAACGCGACATCGAACAACGCCTGCCGGCCGGCGTGCACGTGCTCGATGTGCACAACAAGGCCGACGCGGCCGCGGCTGGCGCTGCCGCGTTGGCGCCGCAGGCGCTGCGGCTGTCGGCGCGCACCGGCG
>NZ_AZND01000361.1:0-2693 GCF_000576205.1 Methylibium sp. T29
TGCTGTCCGCAGTCGCGGCGACCACGGCGCTTTTGAGCCAGCAACTGACCCTCTCTCGCGCGGCCAATGCCGTGCCGAACGAAGGCTTCTACTGGTCTGTTGCCCAGTACCAGATCGCGCACCACAGGCTGAAGCAGGAACTACGTGCGGTCGCTGCCGGCGAGGCGGTGAACGCCCAGGAACTGAGCCGGCGCGCAGCGGTGGTTGCCTCAAGGGTCAGCATCCTCAGCGAGCCCTCCGAGATCAAGAGCCTCCTCAATGGTGTGCCTGGCTATGCCGAAGCGACGCACCGCGTCGCCGAGCTTCAGAGCCGTGTCGGGCCGATTCTTGAGAAGAGCCCGTTTGGCCAGGCGGACGCGATCGCGGTGCTTGGCTTGTTCCAGGCCGCTGGCGACGAAGAGCTTCTGAGCCAGCTCGCCAGCGACGTGCGCCTGGCCGAGATAACTGCCAAGGACGACATGACCCAGACGCTGACCAGGCGCATCTGGTGGGCATGGGGTGGCTTTGCGTTCTGCTGGTTTGCGTTGGCGCTCTGGCTGTTCTACGCGATCCGGTCCCGGCGCCGCTACAGGGCAGCGGCACATGATCGGAAGCGGGCAGTCGAGGCGATGGAGCAAGCCAATGCCTCCAAGCGCAAGTTCCTGAGCATGGTGAACCACGAAGTTCGCTCGCCGCTGCAGAGCATCGTTGCCTCGGCGGAGTTTCTCGCCATGAAGGACAGCCGGCCAGACAGCGCCGGCGCGATCCGCCGCATCAGACATGCCGTGACCGTGCTGCAGGGACAGCTGCGCGACCTGCTCACTATCGCGCGCGGTGACGCAGCGCAGTTGCCCACACAGGTCGAGACTTTCGACCTCGGCGAGCTGGTTCAAGATGTCTGCGCCGGCCTGGAAGAAGCAGCCATTGCCAAGGGACTCGCGTTTCAGGTCGAGTTCCCGCCGTGGCCGGTGACGGTCAGCGCCGATCCGATTCGCATTGCGCAGGTGTTGCGAAACCTCGTTGAGAACTCCGTGCGCTACACAAGCGAAGGCCGTGTTCGAGTTCGCGTTGAACCCTTCGTGAGTCAGGCAAGTGGTGCCGGCGAGGCAACATCGGCGCCAGCGACTTCTCGCGCGGGCGCAACTGATCCTTCGTCATCGGACGGTGCGGTTCGCTTTGTCGTTCATGACACAGGGCCAAGCCTGCCTCCGGCTGCGCTGGAGCGGCTCAGAAGTGCAACTGTGCCGTTTGCGTCGAGTGACGACGGCACCGGGATCGGGCTCTTCGTGATTCGGGACGTTCTGCAACAGCTGGGCGGTCACCTTGAAGTCCAAACCCGTGATGCCACGGACTCAGAGGGGCAGGGCACCACGTTCACCGTGAGTATCCCGGCGATGCAGGTGAAGCGCATTTCGCCGGAAGCCGACCTCTTCGAGGGCAGCGAAGCACTCAGTGTGTTGGTCGTGGATGACCGGTCCGATGTGCGAGATTCGCTCGTCGATGTGACGCGCAGGCTGGGCCACGCGTGCCATGCGGTTGGGTCTGCGGCTGAGGCACGTCCTCTACTCGCCAGCACACACTTCGATGTGGCGCTGATCGATCTGGAGATGCCGGAAACGGACGGTCTGGCCCTGGCCACGGAAATCCGTGAAAGCGGCGGGCCGAATACCTCTGCGATGCTGATCCTCATCAGCGCCGCAGAGAACCAGGCCACTGGACAGGGATGGCCCTTCGATGGTTTCCTGCAGAAGCCGATCGACGGTCAGGCCCTGGCCCGGCTCATCGGGGCGTGTCGCCAGCCGCAGTTAGTTTGAGGTGAGGCCAACGGCAGCTTTCCTTGAATTCGGCTATCTGCTGTCGGCCAGTACCAGACACATAGTCAACTGCCCGATGGCTGACGCTCGGAGCGATGATGGCGTCAAAACCGCAGCGACTGATTTACGTCCTTGCTGAGCAGTTCGCAGTAGGCAGACTCTTCCGCTGCATCAAGATTGAGTCGCTTGATTGTGCGAATCTTCGCTTCCAGCAAGGCCTCGACCAAGGTGGGCGAGCCCCGGTACACATAGTCCTCGAGGTCGCCGGCCAGTCCCCATGGCAGGCCCGCCTTGCTCGGAGTGCCGACCTCATAGGTTAGCCTCGAAATTGCCATGGCTGAGCGTCCACGCTCCTCCACCAAACTGTAGTCGAGCGTCACTTGGTCACCTTGCTGATACTGCGGTTGGTCGGAGTGCCCTCGCGATTGGGAAATCTTCGCAAACCCCTCTTCGATCCAGTGTGTGAAGGATCCACCACCTTCGAATGGCAGGTCGAACGTTTCGGTCTCGCCATCCAGTGGACCGAATCGAGCCGACAACACCCGATCTTGCAAGTCTGCTTCCAAGCTGACCAAGACGTGCATTCCCCCGTCTCCAAGCGCTTGGACGATCGGCGCTGGCTCCAGTGCCAGACGCCAGAACGCTTCTGCTCCGCGACCCTCGTACGCGGCCAACCTGACAGTGGCCGCGCTGTGCCCTTGCTCTGCAGCCCTCTCATACCAGTGACGTGCACCAAACTCCCCACGTAGTTCCGGCTCTCCCTCCAGTTGGACGGCCAACAGGTATTGCCACTCGGGGTTGCCCGTCTCTGCCGCCGCCTCTAGCCACTTGATCCCTTCTGACTGCGAGCCCGCTCCTGCAAGGAGAAGGAGCCTGCCAAGTCGGAACATGCCCGTAGGA
>NZ_AZND01000362.1:0-2690 GCF_000576205.1 Methylibium sp. T29
CCGGCGAGCGGCCGATCAGCTCGTGCGGCAGCACCGGCGGGTCCGCCGCGCGCCGCAGCGCAGTGACCTGGCTGCGCAGCGCGACGATCTCCTCGACCACGGAGTCGGGCTGGTAGTAGCGCAGCTCGTCGTCGGCGTCGCCCCGCCAGTCCTCCAGCGGCATGCCGATCACGCGGCAGCCGGTGGCGCTGCCGCACTCGACCTCCTTGTGCAGCACGAAGCGGCCGATCAGCCGCGACACGAAACCCGAGGAATGTCCGCTCTCGACCCAGCACACGGGCCCCTCGTGGCCGCCGAAGTCACGGTCGTGCACATGCGCCTCGATCGAGTGGTTCCAGCGGCAGTCGGTGAAGTAGTGGCGGCGCCCGATGTCGATCTCGACCTCGGTGGGCTCCACCTTCATGATCCCTTCGACCGAGCGCAGCAGCATGCCCAGACGCAGCAGTTCGCAGTCGGGCAAGCCCGGGTAGCGACGCAGCATCATCTCGGCATCGCGCTGCCCCGACGCGAAGGCCATGCGCGTGAGCACGCCGCGCGCGCGCTCCCAGCCCAGCGTCTCGATCAACTGCCGGCGCAGCGAGCCGAGCGCCGACGAGTGCATCAGCAGCATGCGCTCCTCGCCGAGCCAGATCCGAGCCTCGTCGAACGCGAAGTGCACGCTCGCTGCCAGGTCTTCGATGCCCGAACTGCCGGGGGTCCAACCGCGAGGCATCGCGGGCTTGGCCGATCTCATGCCCTTGCTCCTCCTGGCTGCTGGTTGCCTCCGTCGCGGTCCGCGCGGACGCGGTGATCCCGGTTCAGGCCGCGCCGGCCTCCGCGGCGATCAGCTTTTTCAGCAGCCGCCGCACCTTGACCGGCGCCGCGTCGTTGCTCATCAGCACCGGGTTCAGGCCGAAGAACTCCGGCGTGCCCATCTCGCCGTGCACCGCCTCGATGATCGGGCCGTCCTCGGTCTCGAAGGCGGTGTGCATGGCCTGGATCTTCATCTTGTTGAAGTCGCCGTCCTCCTCGACGTGGTTGCGGCGGGTCGCGAACCAGTAGTGCGTGGTGTTGGCGGTCTCGGGCGTGCAGGTGTGCAGGTCGTACTGGCCAATGCAGTTGTCGAGGTCGAGCGCCGCGTCGTTCTGCGTCGCGCCGACCGAGAGCTGGATGTGGGCCGGCGGCGCCCAGGTGATGTCGAAGAACATGCGCGCCTCGGCGGCCGGGTCGGGCATGAAGTTGGCGAAGATCAGCATCGCCGGCGTCTGTTTCCACTCCCAGCGCGCGGAGATGCGATCGGCGCCCTCGCGCATCTGCGGCACCAGCGGCGAGAGCTGGCCGCGGGTGGTGATGATCTCGCCGTGCACATGGTCGATGTGGCTGAGGTCCATCACGTTGTCGATGATGAGCTCGTAGTGGGCCTTCATGTGCATGTAGGTGTAGGCCACGCCGTTGTCGTGGCCCGCGTCGAGCGGCGCGTAGTCGGGCAGGCGGTCGAGGTCGGCCTCGGCCTCGCCCATCCAGATCCACAGGAAGCCGTGGCGCTCCACCAGCGGGAAGCTGCGCACCTTGGCGGCCTTGGGGATCTGGCCGTTGCCGTGCGGGTTCTTCGTGCACTGGCCGGTGCAGTCGAACTGCAGCGCGTGGTACAGGCAGGCCACCTCGTCGCCGATGCGCTTGCCCAGGTGCAGCGGCGCGAAGCGGTGCGGGCAGCGGTCGTGCATCGCGACCGGCGTGCCGTCCTGCTTGCGGTAGATCAGCACCGAGGTGTCGAGGATCTTGCGGTGGAACAGCGCCTCGGGGCCGACCTCGGTGGACAGCGCGGCGACGTACCAGCAGTTCTTCAGGAAGGGCGTCTTCAGCGCGACGGTCTTGGTTTCCATGGGGTCTCCTGGGTCTTGTAGGGAATGGCGGATCAGAGCGCGACGACCAGCCGCGGCGTCTTCGAGCGCGAGCAGCAGGGCGTGAACTGGTCGTTGGCGGCGTGTTCGGCGTCGCTGAAGTACATGTCGCGGTGGTCGGGCGTACCGCCGACGACCTTCAGGATGCAGGTGCCGCACACGCCCTGTTCGCAGGACACCGGCACCTCGACGCCCTGCGCGGCCAGCGCGGCGATCACCGTCTGGCCGGCGGGCACGGTGACGACGCGGCCGCTCGTCGCGAGCTCGATCTCGAAGGCGTCGTCGGCGCCGTGGTCCACCGGCCCGCCGGCGAAGTACTCGAAGTGGATCTGCGCGTCCGCCCAGCCCAGCGCCTTGGCGGTGGCGATCACATGGTCCATGTAGCCCTTGGGCCCGCAGACGTAGAGATGGGTGTCGGCGGCCGGCGCGGCGAGCACGGCCTTGGCATCGAACTTCTGCGCCTTGGCGCCGTCGTCGTGGTGGAAGGCGACGCGCAGCGCGTAGGGCGCGGCGGCGATGCGCTCGGCGAAGGCGGTGCGCGCGCGGCTGCGGGTGCAGTAGTGCATCTCGAAGGACGCGTCCGCGGCGGTCAGCGTCTCGGCCATCGCGAGGATGGGCGTCACGCCGATGCCGCCGGCCAGCAGGATCGAATGCTTCGCCGGCACCAGCGGGAAGTGGTTCTTCGGTGCGCTGATGCGCAGCGGCGTGCTCTCGTGCAGCGCCTCGTGCGCGCAGCGTGAGCCGCCGCGGCCGGCGGCCTCGCGCAGCACGCCGATGCAGTAGCGCTGCGTCTCGCCCGGGCGGTTGCAC
>NZ_AZND01000363.1:0-2669 GCF_000576205.1 Methylibium sp. T29
GCCGGCGCCGGCTCGTCCTTCTTGCCGCAGCCCACCAGGGCCGCGGCGGCCGCGAGGGACGACAGCGCCGCCAGGCGGGTCAGCAGCGCGCGGCGCGTGCTCGGAACGTTCATGGAAGCTTCTCCTGTGCGATGAAAGGTCGGACCGGCGCGCCGCGGGCGCTCACGAGCCGGGATGGAAGGGCTTGCCGAGCGAGGCCGGCATGTTGATGCGGATCCACAGCGGGTTGCGCGAGATGAGGGCGAGCACGACGATCGTGGCGATGTAGGGCAGCATCGACAGCAGCTGGCTCGACACCTCCACGCCCGCGCCCTGCAGCGCGAACTGCAGCATCGTCACGCCGCCGAACAGGTAGGCACCGAGCAAGACACGTGCCGGTCGCCAGGTGGCGAAGGTGGTGAGCGCCAGCGCGATCCAGCCGCGCCCGGCCACCAGACCCTCGACCCACAGAGGCGCGTACACCACCGACAGGAAGGCACCGGCCACGCCGCACAGCGCGCCGCCGGCCACCACCGCCGCGAAGCGGATCGTGCGCACCGGGTAGCCGAGCGCATGGGCGGACTCGGGCGACTCGCCGACCGCGCGCAGCACCAGTCCGGCGCGGCTGCGGTACAGGAACCAGCTCAGCCCGAGCACCGCGGCGATCGCCAGGTAGACCATCGGATGCTGGCGGAACAGCGCCGGACCGAAGAAGGGGATGTCGGCCAGCAGCGGAACCTCGAACGGCGCGCGGTCGGCCAGCTTCTTGCCCACCAGGTCGACGCCGACGAAGGCCGAGAAGCCGGCACCGAACAGGCTCAGCGCCAGGCCGGTGGCGTACTGGTTGGTGTTGAGGCCGATCACGAGCAGCGCGAACAGCGCCGCCATCGCCATGCCGGCCAGCGCGCCGGCCGCGAAGGCCAGCGTGTCGCTGCCGGTGACCAGCGCCGCGGCGAAGCCGGCGATCGCGGCGACCAGCATCATCCCTTCGGCGCCGAGGTTCAGCACGCCGGCCTTCTCGTTGAGCAGCAGGCCCAGCCCGGCAATGGCCAGCGGCGTCCCCGAGGCCAGCGTGGCGGCGATCAGCAGCGCGGCTTCGTTCACACCGCCGCCCTCGCGGTCGCCGCGGCGGCGGGCCTGCGCCGCCGGACCCGGTAATGGATCAGCGTGTCGCAGGCCAGCAGCAGGAACAGCAGCAGGCCCTGGAACACGCCGGTCAGTGCATTGGGCAAGCCCAGGCGCGACTGGCCGAGCTCGCCGCCGATCAGCAGCATCGACAGCAGCACGCCGGAGAACACGATGCCCAGCGGGTGCAGGCGGCCGACGAAGCAGACGATGATCGCGGTGAAGCCATAGCCGGTTGAAACATGCGGCGTGAGCTGGCGCAGCGGCCCGGCCGCCTCCATCGCACCGGCCAGGCCGGCCATGCCGCCCGACATCAGCAGCGCGGTCCACAGCGAGGCGCGCGCCGAGAAGCCGGCATAGCGCGCCGCCGCCGGTGCCAGACCACCGACCTGCAGCTGGTAGCCGCGCCAGGAGCGGAACAGGAAGACCCAGAACAGCACCACCATCACCAGCGCCAGCACGAAACCCCAGTGCAGCCGCGATCCCGGCAACAGGGTCGGCAGCCAGGTCGACGCGTCGAAGGTCTTCGTCTGCGGGAAGTTGAAACCGCCGGGGTCCTTCCAGGGCACGAACACCAGGTAGTTCAGCAACTGCTGGGCGACGTAGACGAGCATCAGGCTGACCAGGATCTCGCTGGCGTTGAAGCGGTCGCGCAGCAGCGCGGTGAGAGCGGCCCAGGCCATGCCGCCCAGCACGCCGGCCAGCAGCACCAGCGGCGAGTACAGGCCCCGCACGCCGCTGACACCCAGGTTGGTGAGCCACAGCGCGACGCCGCCCCCGGCGATGGCGCCGAGCAGGAACTGTCCCTCGGCACCGATGTTCCAGACGTTCGAGCGGTAGCAGACCGCGAGGCCCAGCGCGCACAGGATCAGCGGCGTGGCCTTCAGCAGCACCTCCGACACCGAGCGCAGGCCGTTCAGCGGCTCGACGAAGAAGATGCCCAGGCCCTTCAGCGGGTCCTTGCCGAGCGCGGCGAACAGCAGTGCGGCCAGCAGCACCGTGAGCGCCAGCGCGATCAGCGGCGAGGCGAGCGCCATCGCCTGCGAGGGCTGGGCCCGGGCCTCGAGCTTAAGCATGGCGCAGCGCCTCGCTAGCCGCGGCCTTCGGCCACAGGCCGCTCATCCACTCGCCGATCATCTCGACCGTCGTGCGCATCGTCGGCACGCTCGGGCTGACGCGGCCTTGGGCGATGACGAGCAGGCGGTCGCTGATCTCGAACAGCTCGTCGAGCTCCTCGCTGACCACCAGCACCGCGCAGCCCTCGTCGCGCAGCTTCAGGAGCGCGCCGCGGATCTGCGCCGCCGCGCCGACGTCCACGCCCCAGGTCGGCTGCGAGACGATCAGCAGCCTGGGCTTCGCGTCGATCTCGCGGCCGACGATGAACTTCTGCAGGTTGCCGCCCGACAGGCTCTTCGCGGCCGCCTTCGGCCCGCCGGCCTTGACGTTGAAGGCCGCGATCAGCGCCGTCGCCAGGCGCTGCACCTGGGCCATGCGCAGCCAGCCGCCGCGGCCCACCGCCTCCGTGCGCGTCAGCAGCGTGTTCGCGGCCAGCGACAGCGCGGCAC
>NZ_AZND01000364.1:0-2664 GCF_000576205.1 Methylibium sp. T29
CAAGGCCGCGGTGTCCGCCGCGGCACCGACCGCAGCGCCTGGCGTTCGATCTCGGCCCGCAGCGCCGCATGCCCGTTGTGCCGCACCGCCACCGTCTCGACCACCGGCACGCCCAGCTCGGCCGACAGCCGCGCCACGTCGATCTGCAGGCCGCGCGAACGCGCCACGTCGGCCATGTTCAGCGACACGATCATCGGCCGGCCCAGCGCCCGCAGCTCCAGCACCAGCCGCAGGTTCATGCGCAGGTTGGTCGCGTCGACCACGGCCACGATGGCGTCCGGTGCCGACTCGCCGGCGCGCCGGCCGAACACCACGTCGCGCGTCACCTCCTCGTCGGGCGTCAGCGGCGTGAGGCTGTAGGTGCCCGGCAGGTCGAACACCGCCACGCTGCGGCCGTCGCTCAGCGGCAGCACGCCGACCTTGCGCTCCACCGTCACGCCGGCGTAGTTGGCGACCTTCTGGCGCGCGCCGGTCAGCAGGTTGAACAGCGCCGTCTTGCCGCAGTTCGGGTTGCCGACCAGCGCCACCTGCAGCAACCGGGCCTCGGCCGAGGCTGCCGCGCTCACGGGCCGACCTCGGCGATCGGCGTGACCTCGATGCAGGCCGCCTCGGCACGGCGCAGCGCGAACATCGTGTCGCCCACCTGCACCGCCAGCGGCTCACGGCCGCCCGGCCCGCGCCGCAGCAGGCGCACCGGTTCGCCCGGCAGGAAGCCCAGCTCGCCCAGCCGCTGCAGCACCGCGGCGTCCACCGCCGCTCCGGCGAGGCGCAGTGCCGCCACCGTGGCGTGCTGGCCGGGTTCGAGTTCGTCGAGGATCAGGGAAGGCTCCAGGGTCAGGCGGCCTGCAAATGATAATTGGTCGCATCTTACAAACCAGCCATGCGGAGCCAAGGCCGCACGGCCACGCGACCGGAGGGCGGATGCGGACAATGCGCGCATGCCCACCTGGCTTGCAAGCCCCGACGACCCCCTGCCGGACACGCGCCATGCGCTGCCGGCCGGCAGCGAAGCGCCCGGCCTCGTGGCGGCCGGCACCGACCTCTCGCCGCGGCGCCTGGCCGAGGCCTACGCGCGCGGCATCTTCCCCTGGTACAGCGCAGGCCAGCCGGTGCTGTGGTGGAGCCCCGACCCGCGCATGGTGCTGCCGGTGGCGGAGTTCAAGCTCTCGCATTCGCTGCGCAAGACCTTGCGCCGCTTCAGCGCCGCGCCGCACTGCGAGGTGCGCATCGACCACGACTTCCCCGCCGTGATCCGCGCCTGCGCGACGACCCCGCGCGAAGGCCAGGACGGCACCTGGATCCAGCCCGAGCTGCAGGCGGCCTACGCCGAGTGGCACCGCCTCGGCGCGGTGCACTCCTTCGAGACCTGGGTCGACGGCCGGCTGCTCGGTGGCCTGTACGGCGTGAACCTCGGGCGCATGTTCTTCGGCGAATCGATGTTCTCGCACGCCACCGACGCCTCCAAGATCGCGCTGGCCGCGCTGGTGGCGTTCTGCCGCGCGAACGACATCGCGCTGATCGACTGCCAGCAGCGCACCGCGCACCTCGGCTCGCTGGGCGCACGCGAGATCGACCGTCCCGCGTTCGAGGGGCACCTGGCGCGCACCGTCGCGCAGCGCCCGCCGGAGGATTGGACCTATCATCGATCGCACTGGACGCAGCTCCGGCTCGACACCGGCCCGGATCCTGCATCGTCCAGCGTGACCGAGATCTCGCACCGCCCGGCCGCCCCGTGACCCATCCGAAAGAACTTCCGCTCGCGTCGCTGCAGTTCTATGCGACGGCGCCCTACCCCTGCAGCTACCTGGCCGGACGGCAGGCGCGCTCGCAGGTCGCCACGCCCAGCCACCTGATCCACGCCGACACCTACTCGGGCCTGGTGGCCAACGGCTTCCGGCGCAGCGGCATGTTCACCTACCGGCCCTATTGCGACGGCTGCCGCGCCTGCGTTCCGCTGCGCGTGCCGGTGGCGGGCTTCCAGCCCTCGCGCAGCCAGCGCCGCGCCTGGAAGGCCCACCAGGGCCTGCAGTCGCGCGTGCTGCGACTGTGCTTCGTACCCGAGCACTACCAGCTCTACCTGCGCTACCAGGCCGGCCGCCACGCGGGCGGCGGCATGGACCACGACTCGATCGACCAGTACACCCAGTTCCTGCTGCAGAGCCGCGTGAACTCGCGCCTGGTGGAGTTCCGCGAGCCGGCGCCCGAAGGCCAGCTGGGCACGCTGAAGATGGTGTCCATCCTCGACATCCTGAACGACGGCCTGAGCGCCGTGTACACCTTCTACGAGCCCGATCCCGACGCCAGCTACGGCACCTACAACGTGCTGTGGCAGATCGAGCAGACGCGCCAGCTCAAGCTGCCGCACGTGTACCTCGGCTACTGGATCGGCGAGAGCCCGAAGATGTCCTACAAGGCGCAGTTCAGGCCGAACGAGCGGCTGGTCGACGGCGTGTGGCAGCCGGAGCCGAGGGACGAGGCGGCCGGGTCGCCGCGGCAGGGCTGAGGGCCCCACCAAGCCCTACAGCGCCGGCACGATGCGCTGCAGGTGCTCGGCAAACTCCACCACCAGCGCTGGCGGCCGCGGCAGGTCGAACCGGACGCTCAGGCCCACCGTGGGCAGCGGCGGCAGCCGCGCGTCGGTGGGCAGCACCTGCAGGTCGGCCG
>NZ_AZND01000365.1:0-2649 GCF_000576205.1 Methylibium sp. T29
GCCCCGGTGCCGCCCGCCGCCCGTGCGCGACTGCTGGCCGGCGCCGGCACCGGACTGCAGGTCGACGAGGGCTTCGACCGCGCCTGGCGGCGTGTCGGCCTGGCACTGGACCGCAGCGGCTTCACGGTCGAGGATCGCGACCGCGCCCAGGGCCTGTACTACGTGCGCTACATCGACCAGGCGCAGGCTGCCAAGGATGAGCCCGGCTTTTTCAGCAAGCTGTTCGGTGGCGGCAAGAAGGACGCGGCGGCACAAGGTGGCCTGGCGCGCTACCGCATCGCGGTGAAGAGCCAGGCGGATTCAACGCTGGTGACGGTGCTGAACAACCAGGGCGGCTCCGAGACGGGTGATGCCGCGCAGCGCATCCTGGAACTGCTGGCGACCGACCTGAAGTAGCGATAACGGCCTGAACGGCGGAGACTGCGGTCGCTGCCATGCGCTTTTGCAGCCTCGGCAGCGGCAGTACCGGCAATGCCACGCTGGTGGAGGCCGGCGCGACCCGCCTGCTGATCGACTGCGGCTTCACGCAGAAGGAGCTGTCGCTGCGGCTCGGCCGCCTCGGCCTCGACCCGCCCGGCCTCACGGCCCTGTTCATCACCCACGAGCATGGTGACCACGTCGGCTGCGCGCTGAGCCTGGCCCGGCGCCACCGCCTGCCGCTGTGGATGAGCCGCGGCACCTGGCGTGCGATCGGCGCCCCCGAACTCGACGACGACCTGCTGCACTTCGTGAGCGACGGGGCTCCCGTCGCGGTGGGGGATCTCGAACTGTCGCCCTACACCGTGCCCCACGACGCCGCCGAGCCGTTGCAACTGAGCTGCACCGATGGCCAGCGCCGGTTGGGCGTGCTCACCGATGCCGGCTCGATCACGGCGCACCTTCTGGGTGCATTGCAGGGCTGCGACGCACTGCTGCTGGAGTGCAATCACGACCGGGACCTGCTGGCGAACTCGAGGTACCCCGCCTCGTTGAAGGCCCGTGTCGGCGGGCGCCTGGGCCATTTGGCGAACGACACCGCCGCCGAGGTGCTGGCCGCCTGCCGACATGCCGGGTTGCGCCATGTGGTGGCAGCCCATCTGAGCGAACAGAACAACCGTCCGGATCTGGCTGCCGCCGCATTGGCCGGGGCGGTCGGCACCGACGCCGCCGACATCGTGGTGGCCAGCGCGCGCCGGGGTTTCGACTGGCTGGACCTGGCCTGAGCCGCTTCGCGCGGCCGCCGGACGAAAAAAAGCCGCCCCGAGGGGCGGCTTCCTGAAGCGCGGAGCGACCGGGACCAGCGCCCTGTCGCCCTCCTGCCTGCATTTACTTCGTGGCAGCGTCGATGGCGGCCGAAGCAGCAGCACCGGCAGCCGAAGCCGCATCCGCAGCGCCCGCGGCGGCACCGGCGGCGGCCGA
Organism: Methylibium sp. T29; assembly: GCF_000576205.1. Lineage (NCBI taxonomy): Bacteria > Pseudomonadati > Pseudomonadota > Betaproteobacteria > Burkholderiales > Sphaerotilaceae > Methylibium > Methylibium sp. T29. The sequence goes on from NZ_AZND01000365.1 coordinate 1,399, forward strand.
AGCGGCTGCGTCGGTCGCAGCGGTGGCAGCCGACGACGCAGCGTCAGCCGCAGCACCTGCCGCAGCCGAAGCCGCGTCAGTGGCGGCCGAAGCGGCCTGCGCGGTCGCCGACGCCGCAGCGTCGACGGCGGTCGCGACTTCTTCCTTCTTGCCGCAAGCAGCGAGGGCGGCAGCAGCGATCAGCGTGGCAAGCAGGAGCGATTTTTTCATCATGAGGTCCTCAAACGAAGGGTTCAAATAACACCGGTGTGGCGGAACCCGCCGAACAACGTCGAGTTCCTGACAAAGACCAGGGCCGCTCGAGCAGCCCCATGCCTAGCCCAACAGTGTATCCCGAACATGGTGCATACCCTCATAGACCCAAGGTCGTGACAGGGAAGCTTTCGTCGGCTCGTTGCGAAAGCGCCTCAACGAGTTCTCGACAGGACACCAGATCCGCGGTCTCGCGGTAGACCCGGCCCCGGTAGCGCTCGCCATCGTGCAAGCGGACGGCCACGCGTTCCGGTGCGAACAGCAGCGTCGGCAGTTTGTCGGCCACTTCCTCGTGGACTGCCAGGCACTGGACGATGTGCGACCACTGCCGGCGCCAATGCACCCAGCGCGGGAAACGCTGCGCGAAGCCATCGTAACCGGCGGCCAGCACGGTCAGCTGGCGTCGCGAACTGGCCCAGCGTGTCAGCGCCTCGATCACCGCCGGCTGCCCGAGCGGCCACCGGGCGAAGTCCCGATCGCACAGCCAGAGATGCCGTGCGCCGGCCTCCGCGCACTCGTCCAGCGCGGACAGCACGGCCTGGCCGAAGCCCTCGCGCGTGTCGATCACCTGGGTGCCGCCGGCGGGCGCCGAAGCGCCCTCCTGCGGTGGGTCGGTCGGTTCAGCAGCCATCCTCATCTCCCACGACCTGCAGCCAGCCGTCTTCGGCCCACTGCGTCAGCAACTCCCGTGCAGGCTCGCTGGCCCGCTCCAATTCGCGTGTCGACAACGCACGGCGGTCGGCGAGCCGGCGCATCAGAGCGGCATCACGCCCCGCGGCGCGCCAGGATTCGCCATTCACGAACACATGGGCCGCGTCGTACATCATGCGCGTGCGCGGATCCAGGCGCACGCCTGCGTCGACCGACCGCACCTCCGCCGGCGGCGCGAACCAGACGCGCGGCTTCGGCTCGGTGAGCGCCTCGCCGAGCGCCGCCTGCAGCGCCCGCGGATCACGCAGTGCACGCGACACCGCGTCGACCGCGAAGCGCTGCAGCGCC
>NZ_AZND01000366.1:0-2652 GCF_000576205.1 Methylibium sp. T29
GCTCTGGTCACGCCTGTTCCATGCGCCCGCAACTCAAGTGCTGGTCGAAGCGCTCTACGAGCACGGTGCTCAGGTCGTCATCACGACGAGCTGGCTGAGATTCATGCTGCGCGAAGGCTTCGAACGGCTGTTCGCGAAGACTGGCCTCGGAGTGCTGAACACGAGCCTGCACGACGCTTGGGAGGCGCCGCAGAATCGCGGAGAGACTCGTGCCCAGGCCATTGACCGGTGGCTGGCTGCTCACCATCGTGGTGAGCCTTATGTCATCTTGGACGACGAGCTGAGTGGAACAGGCCTACGTCACTCCGTGCACGACCGGCGCGGTCGGCTAATCCTTTGCAACGAGAACGTTGGGCTGCATCGAGGGCACATGGCCGCTATTCGTTGGGCATTGTCCCGTCCAAGCGAATAGCGCGTTTCACGCCCGAGGCGGCGTCAGCACCGGGGGTGCCTTCCCTCCTCTGACACACCTGCAGCGCGGCAAGCGTTTGAAGGCGCACGCTAAGGGCTGAGTCCAATCGAACTTGTCCGCGTGAGCAGTTGTCGCCGCCTCAATGCGCGCCTTGGATTTTTGAACTGCCCAGCGTACCAGGCCTTGTGCTCGAGGTCACAGACCTCAGCCCCAGCTACTGCCCCACTCGATTGCGCATCACCTGCAAAGCGTCACTCTGTGCGACGCCGTCCTGTAGGAGATGAAAAGTCCAAGACAGTGCCATGCTTCACTTGGCGAACGGCATCGAGAACGCGCCGACGCACTTCGGACGGGAGTATCGTGGCCAGGGGCGATGCTTGGCGGAGTTCCTTGGACCGCTTCGTTTGGGAGAGTGCCCTACGCCAAGCCTTCCTGTGGAGGATGACTGACCATTCATCCCAGAGTACCTTTGAGCGCGATTCGCCGGATTGGCGCCAACGGTCCAAAGTGTTCAGGGCCTGCTGTAGCAGTTCGGGCCGCTTCTTGATGAGGCGAACGGCCTCTTCGTGCAGCATCAAGCTCTGCAGGTCCTGCAGTTCGTGCTTTGAGCTACTCGCCGAGACCGAGTAAGGGACCGAACGCGAGCTGGCGGATGGAGTGCCCGCAAGCTTCCCGGGCACCAGAGGCTCCAGCACATCGCTTGCGATGAGAACCAGGTCCTTAGACACCCCAAGTACGCTCATCACCCGCACGTAGCTGCCCATAGTAGGCGTGGGCTCACCGGACTCGATTGCATTGAGCGTCATCCGGGAAATGCCTGCTCGCTCCGCCATCTGGACCGTGGTGAGGCCCTGCGCTTGCCGAGCGCGCTTGAGCCGGGCGCCGAGTTGCAGAAGCAGTTGTCGGTCGAGAACTGAGGTGAGTTCCGAGGTCCCGGGCATCTGTAAGGCATTATAGACAAACGCAGCCCTTCTGTCCACAACGCCTTACATTGCTTCCGGGTCAGTTGAGAATGTGTCGCGGATGCGCCATCACGCTAGGCATTCAAGTGCGCTCGTACTCCACGAACTTGCCATTGAATCCAATCTTTCGAGTGATGCGCTGTCTACCGGTGTTGACCACCAATCCCGTCGGAACTTGTGAAGTCCTGCCAGCGTTGTACTCACGATTACGGCGCGGCTCTTCAACCCGCACGCCCAGTTTTCTAAGCGCTATCGGAGCCAGTACCTCAAGGGGGCCGACGGGTATTGGTTTGCCTGAAAGAACGCTGACTTTGGCCTTGGCGTACACCCCTGCTCCGATGCGCACGAGCAGCCCCTGGTCTTGTAGAGAACGAAGTACGACGGAAAGCTGAGACGAACCTCCGAACCTCCGCAGCTCCGAGCGAAGCACAACAGGACTGCTGGTACGTCCAATGAAGCGCTTGATGAGCGTTTCAAGCTTCACACGCGTACTCTGCTTGTTGATGGGAGGCATTCGGAAGTCGAACCTGCTCCGAGGACTCACGCTCTCGCCTTAAACCGCCCGTTCTGACCACATACGGTCCGACGTTCAAGGGCTAAGCACCACAGAAACACTCGCTCCCTGAGCTATCGCTTCTTTGTCCGGACTGGGCCGCTCGCGGTGGATTGGCCTTCCAGCCCGCACTTCTCAGCCCGCTCGCGAATGAGTACCTCAAGCATGTTCGAGAGAGTGCGATGTTCGCTCTCGGCGACCCGTCGAAGTAGCTCCTTAGTCGAGGGAGCCATCCGCAGGTTGATGGCCTCAGACTTTCGCTCGCCCATCACACCGGCCTTGTCTGTGCGTTGTCTTTACACGAATCAAAATGTATCTCACAATCCTCCCAACGTAAACCCAACCCACCCGGAGAGGAGGGCACAAAGGAGGCGCTGTGAGTGGTGAAAGACCTGCGGCTGCTCGGATAGCAGCGGCTTGCCGGGACTTGATGGTTTCTACCGTACGGTCGCCATTGCAGGCGTACTAACGGCGCGATGAGTACTTTGACTCATTCCGACCGATGGGCTGGCCTTCTCGCCGACCCAGATGTCCGCGAGGTCGGTGGAGAGCATACGAACGAGGGCATAGATTACGCCCGGTTCTTGGCGATGGCCCTTATCGTCGAAATGGAGCGGCAGAGCCTCCAAGACTATGCGTTGCTATTCGAGTATTTGCAGGACATCGCGATACTCAATTCGTCTACAAACCCGACCCGGGTAACCCTGCTCTGTTGACGCCGACCG
>NZ_AZND01000367.1:0-2643 GCF_000576205.1 Methylibium sp. T29
GCGCAGCACGTCGGCGCCCAGGTCGGCCAGCAGCATGCCGCAGAACGGCGCCGGCCCCATGGCAGCGACCTCGACGACACGCACGCCGTGCAACGGGCCGGGGCCCGGCCCCGCTGCCGTCATGGCCGCCCCCTCAGCTGCGCCGTGACACGGACACTCAGGCGGTCCCGAACGCAGACTTCAGGTTCCTGCCGATGCGGTCGTAGATGCTCTGCGTGTGGCCGATCACGCCCTTCATCCAGAAGAAGCCGTGGATCATCGTCGGGTTGGGCACATGGTCCACCGACACGCCGGCCTTCGCCAGTGCCTTGGCGTAGGCATCGCCCTCGTCGCGCAGCGGGTCGTAGCCGGCGGTGATCACCGTGGCCGCGGGCAGTCCCTTCAGGTCGCCCTTGATCGGCGAGACATAGGCGTCGCTCGCCTGCGCGGGCTGGGTCAGGTAGTGACCGAAGAACCACTGCATCGCGCCCTGCGTCAGCAGGTAGCCTTCGGCGTTCTCCTTGCGCGAGGGGTAGTCGCCCGCCGCGTCGGTGACCGGGTAGACCAACACCTGGTGCGCGATCTTCGGGCCTTTGCGGTCACGCGCCATCTGCGACACGACCGCCGCGAGGTTGCCGCCGGCGCTGTCGCCGGCCACCGCGATGCGGGCCGGGTCGAGGCCCAGCTTCGCGGCGTTCTCGCGCGCCCACACCAGGCCGGCGTAGGCATCCTCCGGCGCCGTGGGATAGGGATGCTCGGGGGCCTTGCGGTAGTCGACCGAGACCACCGCCGCGTTGGACGCGTTGCACAGCGACCGCGCCACCTTGTCGACCAGGTCCAGGTTGCCGAACACGAAGCCGCCGCCGTGGAAGTACACCAGCATCGGGTGCGGTGCGTTGCCCGCTGGCCGGTAGATGCGCACGGCGATGTCGCCGCCCTTCACCGGCACACGGTGATTCGACACATCGGCTACCGCCTCCTCGTCGCCTTCCAGGCCGACGAAGGCCATGGCAGTCTCGCGGGATTCGGGCACCGTCATCTGCTCGAAGCTCTTCAGGCCCTGCGCCTTGAACGCATCGAGCAATCCTTGTACTTGCGGGTCCAGTGACATCGTCGTCTCCTTGGGGGTGGTGAAGAAGCGCAGAGACCGGGCTTCAGTTGCCCAGCCGCTGCATCGCGGAAGTGGTCAGGTACTTGTCGTAGACGCTGGGGTCGTTGACGCGCATCGAGTGGCCGCCCGGCACCTCGCGCACCTGCTCGATGCGGGTCATGCGGTTGGTCTGCACGTTGAAGGCATGCACGGTGGCCCAGGACCAGTAGGGCTCCTTGCCGTCCATCACGCGCGCCTTGCCGTCGTCGTAGTACGCGAAGGACGCGTCGAAGTGGCGGAACAGTTCGCCGCGACGGTCGTAGGACACCATCTGGAACGGCACAAGCGTGCGCGCGTCGAACCACACGCGCTTGCGCCCGACCGGCGCGCGCGGGTAACGCACCGGCTCGGCCTCGATGACGATCACCTCGGGTACCAGTTCGACCGCGTGGTCCCAGAACAGGTTGCCCTTCGGGCCGCCGTGGGTGGTGTGCTCCCAGTTCGGATGGGTCGACGTCCAGCCGCGCGAGACCGCTGCGAGGTGCGGCCCGCGGTGCACGACCTGATAGTTGCCCCAGGTCAGGAACGGATCGCCGGCCGCCCAGGCGTCCGACAGGTAGAGCTCGGCGCCGGCCACCAGCGGCTCGAAGCGCTGATTGGTCGGGAAACTGCGCACCCGCTTGAAGGCCGGCAGGTAGCCGTAGAGCTGCGGGAACTGGTTCTGGTCGTAGGCCCAGATGTTGAGGAAGATGGTGCCACGCGCATCGGCCGGCTCGGTGAACAGCACCGACTGGTAGCGCAGCTTGTCCGGCTCACCGGCCCAGTAGGGCTTGGGATCGATGACGGTGCGCGCCACCGTGGACATCTCCGCCCACACCGACGAGTACTGGTACTGCAGGTTGCCCGAAGGGTCGAGGTCGTATTCCTTGCTGGCATAGACCGACACGTCGTGGCGGCCCCAGCTCAGCGTGTGGGCGGCGAACATCTCCAGCGCCGACGTGGGCTCCGGAAACGGATTGCCGCCGATCCAGGGCTTGCCTTCGGTGGTGACGATGTTGCCGGTGGCGTCGAAACGCGCCTTGCCGCGGTTGCGCGCGGTGGCTTCCAGGTAGGGCGTCGGGTTCAGGTGGCTCAGGTCGGTGGTAGTCGGTGCCAGCACCAGCTTGCGGCCCATCGTGGAGATCTGCCGATAGCGGACCGGGTCGAGCAGGTCCTTCACCAGTTCCACGTTGCCCGCGTCGATCACGTCGCCGGACTTGAGGCGGCCCTTGCTGTAGACCTCGATCGACAGCAGTTCGTCCGGATAGGCCGCCGCGACCGAACCGGTGCGCAGGAAGGCCGTCCAGGCCGACCCGAACACGCCGGCGCGCAGCAGTCCCTTGCCGGTGGCGTCGAGGAAGGCCCGGCGGCTGAAGTCGCGATCGAAACGAAGAAGGTGCGCCATGAACTAGGGTTTGTTTACGCTATGAGAGCCACGGCACAAAGAAAAAAGCACCGGCTGCGCGAGCGGCCGGTGCATGTGGCTGTCGAACGCCGGCCCCTGCGCGGCCGGGTCGACGTACACCACGACTAGA
>NZ_AZND01000368.1:0-2642 GCF_000576205.1 Methylibium sp. T29
CGGCCTGGCGATTCCCGCGGCTCGCGGCTCGCCGATCGCCACGTGGTGGCCTTCCTGGCGAGCGCGCGGCTGCCGCTGGCGCACCGCATCGAGCGCTGGGTGCCCGACGCGGCGCAGTCCGAACTGCGGAGAGTCGAGGCCTTCAGCGAACTGCACGGCGGCCGCTCCTCGGGCATCGCCCAGCTGCCGCTGTCGTCGACCGGCAGCTCGCTCGTCAAGGCCCTGCAGCGCGGTGTGCCGGTGATCAACGACTTCCCGGCCGACGAGCCGGGATCGCCCGCCGCTGCAGCGGTGGGCATCGGCGCGACGGCGCTCGTGGCGATCCCGGTGGTATGGGAGGACGCCGTGGTGGAGGTCGTGGCGCTCTACCTGTAGTCGCGCCGGACCCGCCGCGACGCGGCGCAGAATGCCGCGATGAAACCCCCCAAGCGACTGCAGTCCCTGATCGAGGAAGGCCTGATCGACAGCGTGGTTCGCCAGCTGATGAGCGGCAAGGAAGCCATGGTCTACGTGGTGCGCTGCGGCGACGAGACGCGCTGCGCCAAGGTCTACAAGGAGGCCACGGAGCGCAGCTTCCGCCAGGCGGTCGACTACACCGAGAACCGCAGGGTCAAGAACACCCGCCAGGCCCGCGCCATGGCCAAGGCACGCGCTACGGCCGCCAGGCCCAGGAAGCGGCGTGGCAGAGCGCGGAGGTCGACGCGCTCTACCGGCTGGCCGCCGCCGGCGTGCGTGTCCCGCGCCCTCACAACTTCCACGACGGCGTGCTGTTGATGGAACTGGTGACCGACGCCCATGGCGATGCGGCCCCGCGGCTCAACGACGTGGCGTTCACGCCGGAGGAAGCGCGCCGCCACCATGCCGCGCTGCTGGCCGAGGTGGTGCGCATGCTGTGCGCCGGCGTCGTGCACGGCGACCTGTCGGAGTTCAACATCCTGCTGGCCGCCGACGGCCCGGTGATCATCGACCTGCCCCAGGCGGTGGACGCCGCCGGCAACAACCACGCGAGCCGCATGCTGCTGCGTGACGTGAGCAACCTGAGCGGCTACTTCGGCCGCTACGCGCCCGAGCTGCTGCCCACCGACTTCGGCCCCGAGATCTGGGACCTCTACCAGCGCGGCATGCTGCATCCCGACGTGGTGCTCACCGGCCGCTTCGACCGCAGCACCGCGGCGGTCGACCTGGGCAGCGTGCTGCGCGAGATCGACGACGCGCGCGCCGCGGAGGCGGCCCGCCGGCAGCGGCTGCAGACGGTAGTGTGAACGCCCGAGGTCGGGCTCGCGCCCGGCTCAGGACCACATCCACCACGCCCACCACAACAGCAGCGCGATGAACACCGCTCGCAGCGGGTTGGTGCGCCGGGTGAACCAGGACAGCAGCTCATCGTCGTCCTCGTCGCCGCCATGCCGGCCCGCGGTGTCGGCGCGCATGCGCAGGATCCACTCCCGCTGACGCGGCAGGTCGGCCGACAGGGCCGCCATGCGGCGCGCCACCGTGTGCGGCGCCGGCTTCTCGGCATGCGCCTGGAGTTGCGGCCCGAGCATCGCCACCTGGCGGTGCGCATCGGCCAGTCGGCTCACCGCCAGCGTGGCGCCGCACTGCGCGCACTGCATCGCCTGCCCGGGCGCCAGCGCCGCGCCGCAGGCCCCGCACTGCAGCGCCCCGCGGTGGGTTGCGGTGGCGTGCACGGGGTGGTCTTCGGTGGCGCCTTCCGGGTCCAGCGCACGCGCCAGCCGGGCGACGTCGAGCAGGCTCGGCACCGAGCGGCAGTGGCCGCACTGCGCGTCACCGCCCGCGATCGGCGCACCGCAGTTCACGCAGTCGATGTGGCCATCGCGCCGGATCAGCGCGGCCCGGTCGGCCGACGACAGCGGCCGCACCAGACCTTTCTCGAACAGGAACTCCGCGAACGACTGGTAGGCGCCGTGCCGCTTCGGGCATTCGAGCTGCAGCGAGCGGCCCCAGCGCGAACGGTTGTGCACGGTCTTCAAGCCGCTGCGGCAGCGCGGACAGGCGGCCTGTTGACGCAGCGGCTGGTGCGCCAGCGACTGGGCCTGCGCCATGTGACCGATCAGTTCCAGGATCGCCGGTCCGTTGAGGCGCGCGGACTCGATGACATCGAACCACACCAGATGGCAGGGCGCGCAGAGGTCGACCTCCACCGCCTGCCCGTAGTGCCCGCGCAGCGCCAGCACCTGCATCGGCCCCTGGCAGTTGCCGCAGATCAGCGGCGGCGCCCCGGCAGGGCCAGCGGCGGAGTGTGCCGGATTCGAGGGGTTGGTGGCCGACACGCCAGCGTCAGTAGGTGATCTCGTAGCGGTAGCCCTTGAAACGCAGCACCGCGGCCTTGAGCTTGATCTGCTCGAGCACGAGTTCGGGACCGAGCTTGTCCTTCTCGTGGAAGATCTGGCCGTTGATGATGAGGAAGCGGTTGGCCGCCTCCGCGGAGTAGATCGAGCCGCCGACCGCGATGGCCGGCAACTGACGGCGGATGTCGTCGGGCAGTTCGGCGACGGTGTGAACCCTGCCCTCCGCCGCCACCGGAGCGGCCGGCTTCTCGGCAGGCGCCACTGCGGGCGCTGTCGCCGGCACCGCACGGCGGGTCGTTGCCGGTACGTCGCGCACCACCGGCGCGGGCGGTG
>NZ_AZND01000369.1:0-2640 GCF_000576205.1 Methylibium sp. T29
CGCGCGCGCCGCGCGGTTGGCCACGCCGCCGGCCATCTCGGCCGCCTTGCGGGCCGGCGCCATGCCGACCTTGATGGTCTGCTCGGCCGCGTCGAAGCTCTGCTTCACCAGGTTGCCGGCGAGCTGCTTCGCGGAGTCGGAGGCGACGTCCTTCATGGTGCTGGCGGCCAGCTGGGTGAACTGCTTCGTCAGTGCGCCCCACCACTGCGTCGGGTCGACGATGCCGGTCACCGGCGCGGCAGCGGCGCGGGATTTCGCGCGCGGTGCGGCGCGCTTCTTCGCCGGTGCGGCCTCGGCCGGCGCGTCGTCGGAGTGGTCGTCGGCGGGCGCGGGCGGCGCGCCGGCAGGCGCCTCGTCGGGCAGCTTGATGCGCAGCGATTCGCGCAGGTCGGCCACCTGCACGTTCATGGTCTTCAGTGTCGACAGCGTCATGCGCTGCACTTCCAGCGCCTGGATCGTCGCGCCCAGCATGCGCGCGTTCTGCTCCAGCCAGAACTGCACCGTGCGCAGTTCCTCGATGCGCTTCTCCAGTTCCTCCGGGTTGAGCGTCGGCGCGACCCACTGGCCGATGTTGGGCAGCACCGAGCCGGCGTTCTTGACCAGGCCCTGCAGGAAGTCGAAGCCGGGAACCAGTTTCGCGAAGTCGGGGGGGCGGCAGTCATCGGCAGTCTCCTGTTGTTGTGGTCGTGGGACCAGCCATTGTGCGGCGCCGCGCTGCGCTTGTGCGCGGTTCGCGCTAGGCAAGAACCCGCCTCGGCGCGAACGACCTCAGGAGCCGGCCTCGATGCGCAGCACGCCGCCCTGTTGCTGCCAGCGCAGCCGGCCCAGCACGTCCATCCCGAGCAGGGGCTTGTCGCCGAGCGCCGGCAGCACCACCAGCGGCAGGCGCTCGACGCGCACGCCGCCGTCCAGCACCAGGTCGGCCCGGGCCACGTGGCCGCGCACCACGCCGCCGGCGGTGCTGGAATCGATGCGGCCGATGGCCTCGAGCTTCAGCTCGTCGGCCAGCGCCGCCGAGATCGCGCTGCGTGTCGCGCCGGTGTCGACCAGGAAGTCGACCTCGCGGCCGTTCAGTCGCGCGGGCCAGTGGTAGTGGCCGTCGTTGCCGCGCCGGATCTCGATCACGCCGCCCTCGTGCGAGAAGCGCGAACGCTGCTGCTGCGCCTCCAGCGCCCGAAAGCCGAGGAACACCGCCAGGCCCAGCAGCAGCCAGACGGTGGCGATCTTCAGGGTGCGGGGGAACTCGGTCATGCGCCGCCGTGCACGGGTCAGCCCGGTGCTGCCACCGTCTGCTCGATCGCGCCGAACACGCTCTGGCCGTCGCTGCCCTTCATCTCGATGCGCACCGTGTCGCCGTAGCGCATGAATTCGGTGACCGGCGCGCCGCCCTCGATCGTCTCGATCGCACGCTTCTCGGCGATGCAGCTGTAGCCCTTGGACCAGTCCTTGTTGCTGACCGTGCCGCTGCCGACGATGCTGCCGGCGCGCACCCGGCGCGTGGTGGCCAGGTGGGCGATCAGCTGGCCGAAGTGGAAGGTCATCTCGGGCCCGGCCTCGCACAGGCCCACCTTCCTGCCGTTCCACTGGGTCTGCAGCGTGAGGTGCACGCGGCCGCCCTGCCAGGCCGTGCCCAGTTCGTCGGGCGTGACGGCGACCGGGCTGAAGGCGGTGGCCGGCTTGCTCTGCAGGAAGCCGAAGCCCTTGGCCAGCTCGGCGGGGATCAGGTGGCGCAGGCTCACGTCGTTGGCCAGCATCAGCAGGCGGATGCCGTCGATCGCCGCTTCCGGCGACACGCCCATCGGCAGGTCGCCGGTGATCACCGCGACCTCGCTCTCGAAGTCGATGCCCATCTTCTCGCTCGGCACGACGATGTCGTCGCAGGGGCCGAGCAGGTCGTCGCTGCCGCCCTGGTACATCAGTGGGTCGGTGTAGAAGCTCTCGGGCACCTCGGCGCCGCGCGCCTTGCGCACCAGCTCCACGTGGTTGAGGTAGGCCGAGCCGTCGGCCCACTGGCAGGCGCGCGGCAGCGGCGCCATGCACTGCGCCGGCTCGAACGCGAAGGCGTGGCGGGCCTTGCCCTGGTTCAGCGTCTCGTACAGGTCCTGCAGCTGCGGCGACAGGAAGTTCCAGTCGTCCAGCACCTGCTGCAGGCGACCGGCGATGCCGTTCGCGTGATGGGCCGTGGACAGGTCGCGCGAGACGACGACCAGCTGGCCGTCGCGCGAGCCGTCCTTGTAGGTGGCGAGTTTCATCGGTGTCGGTCTCCTCGGCGGGGTCGCGGCCCCGTTGGCAAAATTTCGATACAGTGAATCGATTCCGTCATTGTAAATTTGCCGTCGTGTCCACGCGTTCTCCTCCCGCCGCGGTCGATGCGGCCATGATGCCCGGGCGCGCCGGCATCCAGTCGGTCGAGGTCGGTTATGCCGTGCTCGACGCGCTGGCCTCCGCGCCCGACGCGATGATGCTGCGCGATCTGGCCGCCGCCTGTGCCATGAGCGCGGCCAAGGCCCACCGCTACCTCGTGAGTTTCCAGCGTGTCGGGCTCGTGGCTCAGGATCCTGCCACCAGCCGCTACGACCTCGGCCCGACGGCACGGCGCCTCGGTCTGGCCAGCCTGGCGCGGCTCGACGGCCTGGCGGC
>NZ_AZND01000370.1:0-2605 GCF_000576205.1 Methylibium sp. T29
ACCGAACTTTGACCACCCGCGCCGACTGAACATTGACCAGGGGTGGAAGCCCGTCTCGATCGAGGCGAGCTGTGGATAAGTCTACGGTCTTTGCTGTTGTCGGTACTCCGTTGTTCGTCATCGATGGTGCGCGGGGCAAGCCGCGCAGGGCGTAGCCCGTAGCGGCTTGCCCCGCGCGGCGGCCGATCAGAACGGGTCGGCCTCCGGTGCCGGTTTGGCCCTTCGTGCCTGCTCGCGCGCCTGATGCGCGTCTTGGCCGTGGCGCTGGAGTGCCGGAAGCGGTAGCTCTCGTTGCCGGTCTCCACGATGTGGCAGTGATGCGTGAGCCGGTCCAGCAGCGCGGTGGTCATCTTCGCGTCGCCGAAGACAGCGGCCCATTCGCCGAAGGTCAGGTTGGTGGTGATCATCACGCTGGTGCGTTCGTACAGCTTGCTCAGCAGGTGGAACAGCAACGCTCCACCGGCCTGGCTGAACGGCAGGTAGCCCAGCTCGTCCAGGATGACCGCGTCCATGCGCATGAGGTTCGCCGCAATCCGCCCGGCCTTGCCTTCAGCCTTCTCCCGCTCCAGCGCATTGACCAGATCGACGGTCGAGTAGAACCTCACCCGCTTGCCGTGCCGCGTGATGCCGGCCACGCCCAGTGCCGTGCACAGATGAGTCTTGCCCGTACCCGGCCCGCCGATGAACACCGCGTTGTGCGCCGCTTCGGTGAACGACAGATCGGCCAGCTGGTCGATCAGCGCGCGATCGACCTTGGAGGCCTCGAAGTCGAAGCCCGCCAGGTCGCGGTGCGCGGGGAAGCGAGCGGCACTCATCTGGTAGCTCACCGAGCGCATCGCCCGGTCGGTGCCCTCGGCCTGCAGCAGGTGCTCGATCAGCCAGCGCGAGCTGTCAACGCCACTGCCACCGCCCTGGGCCACGAGATCGGTCCAGGCGCCGGCCATGCCGTGCAGCCGCAGTGCCTTGAGTTCGGCGGTCACGTCACGCATGGCGCACCTCCTGGCCCACATCCTGGACGTCAGGGTCGCGCAGCCGGTCGTAGCGGTCGGTGTCGGCACGCGGGGCCTCGTTCAGGCGCAGCGCGGTCTCCACTTGCTCCGGCGGCGGGCTCGCCTTGAGCCGCCCAAGGACGTTGAGCACGTGTTCGGCGCTGACGGCGCCGGTCTCCAGCACCAGTTCGGCGGCTACCAGCACGGCGTCCAGACCGGCAGTAGGCACTGCCGTCAGCACCTGCGCCATCACACGATCACCACCGGGGCGGCGCAGCAAGGCCTGTTGCAGCGACCGCAGCGGCGCGGGCATGTCGGCGAACGGCGCGCCGTTGCGCAGCACGCCAGGCTTGCGCTGCACCAGCGGGATGTAGTGCTGCCAGTCGTAGCTCGTCTGGCCGCGGTCGCTCAGACGCGCGTGGCTGGCCACGATCTTGTCCTCGGCCACCACGACCACCCGGTTCGGGTACAGCCGCGTGGAGACCATGTGACCGGCCAGCTCGCACGGCACCGAGTAGCGGTTGCGCAGCACTGTCACCAGGCAGGTACTGGACACGCGCGCCGGGTTCTCCACGTAGCCGTCGAAGGGCTCGGGGCATGGGCATGAGCTGCGGCAGTTCGTGCTCGAGCATCTCGGCCACGCTGAACTGGCCGTGCTCCGGATGCCGTATCTCCTGCCACAGCGCCCGGCAGCGCACCGCCAGCCAGGCGTTGAGTTCGTCGAACGAACCGAAGCGCTGGCGGGCAGCCTCAATCCACACGCGCCGGCGGCTGTCCTGCACGTTCTTCTCCACCCGGCCCTTCTCCCAGCCGCTGGCCACGTTGCAGAAGTCCGGGTCGAACAGGTAGTGCGCGCTCATCGCCGCGAAGCGCGCGTTGACCACGCGCCCCTTGCCCTTCTTGACCTTGTCGACCGCCGTCTTCATGTTGTCGTAGATGCCCCGCCGGGGAATACCGCCCAGGGCCTCGAAGCTGCGCGTGTGCGCGTCGAACAGCATCTCGTGGCCCTGCGTCGGGTAGGCCACCAGCCAGAACGCGCGCGAGGCGCACAGCTTCAGGTGCGCAAGCTGGACCCGCCGGTAGATGCCGCCGATGACCAGGCCTTCTTCGCTCCAGTCGAACTGGAACGCGTCGCCAAGCTCGAAGCTCAGCGGCACGAAAGCGCTGCTGGCGCTGACCTTGCCCTGCTCGTCGCGCCTGGCTCGGATGTAGTCGGTCAGCCGCGTGTAGCCGCCGTCGTAGCCCAAGGCCTGCAACTCCACATGCAGCGCCCGCGCCGTGCGCCGCTCGTGCCGCGGGCGGTGCTCATCGGCCTTCAGCGCCTTCTCCAGCGCCTCGACGAACGGCGCCAGCTTCGTGGGCATCTCCCGACGCCGGTACTTCGGCTCGGCACCCTGCGGCGCCTTCAGCCACTTCTTGATCGTGTTGCGCGACAGACTCGTCAGCCGCGCGATCTCGCTGATCGACTTCCCTTGCCGGAAGTGCATCGAGCGAATCTTGCCCATCATGGCCATGGTGATCACTCCTCGTTCCTTGCTGCACAAAAAAGCAGCAGGGTAGGTTGAACACCCTGGTCAGTTTTCGGTCGGCATCACCCAGCTTTGCTGGTCAATTTT
>NZ_AZND01000371.1:0-2578 GCF_000576205.1 Methylibium sp. T29
GCCAGGCCGGGTGCGGCGGCCATGCCGTAGCCGAGTGCGCCCAGCGGCGGCGTCGCGCCGGCGGCGAGCGCCGACCACTGCGACGGCGTGAGACGTTGGACGCTCAGATGGGGCGAGGGAAGGGCAGCCGGCACCGTCACTGCGCCTCGAGGATGTTCTCGCCGCGCAGCGGGCCCATGTCCTGGATGTTGCGGCGATGCCGCCGCCAGCCGCCGATGGTGCGGCGCAGGCTGCGCAGCGAGATGAGGTAGTAGATGCCCTTCATGGCCCACAGCGACGGCCAGATCGGCGTCTTGCCGTAGATGTCACCGGCCAGCAGCGACAGCAGCGCTTCTTTCACGCGCAGCGGGTTCGCCGGGTACATGAACATCTCGCGGATGGTCGGGTTGGTGACGCGGAAGATGAACCACGAGTACTCGCGCGGGCCCTTGCGCATCGTCGCCTCGAAGCGGCGGCGGGCTGCCGCGGCCTCGGCGGGGCGGTCCAGGCAGGTCGCCACCACCTCGGCGCCGTCGAAGGCGCTGTGCATCGCAAGGTAGACCCCGGACGAGAACATCGGGTCGATGAAGGTGAAGGCATCGCCGAGCAGCAGGTAGCGTTCGCCGCTGCAGTGGGTGGCGCAGTACGAGAAGTTGCCGGTCGCGTGCACGTCGCCGCCCACCAGCGTGGCGTCCTTCAGGCGGTCGGCCAGTTCGGGGCACAACGCGATGGTGTCGTCGAAGAAATCCTTCAACGGCTTGTCGCGCTGCTTCAGGTAGTAGGGCCAGCACACGGCGCCGACGCTGGTGGTTCCGTCGGCCAGCGGGATGAACCAGAACCAGCCGTGGGCGAACCACATGATGCTGATGTTGCCTTCCTTCACACCCGGCAGCCGACGCGCGCCGGTGTAGTGGCCGAACAGCGCCGAGCTGTTGTGCGCCGGGTTCTTTTCCTTGCAGCGCAGCTTGTTCGCGATGAAGGTGTCGCGCCCGGAGGCGTCGACCACGAAGCGGGCGCGCCAGCGGCGCGCGGCGCCGTCGTCCAGCGTGGCCTGCACGGTGGCGCCGTCGGCGTCGAAGCTCACGTCGCGCACGCGGCAGCCTTCCAGGGACCTGGCGCCGGACGCCGCCGCATGGCGGAACAGCAGTTCATCCAGCTCGGAGCGGCGCACCTGCCAGGCATAGGCTGGCGCTTGTCCCATTGGTCGGCGAACTCGAGGTAACTGCGGTGCTCGTGCTCGGGCGACACGAACTCGATGCCCCACTTGGGCATGCCGATCTTCTCGACCTGGTCGCGCACGCCGAGCCGCTCGAACAGCGCGACGTTGGCCGGCAGCAGCGACTCGCCGATGTGAAAGCGCGGGTGGTGGGCCTTCTCCAGCAGCACGACGTCGCGGCCCTGTTTGGCCAGCAGGGCCGCGATGGAGGAGCCGGCCGGGCCGCCGCCGATCACCAGCACGTCGCAGGAGGAGGGCGCCGTGTCGGAGGAGGATGCAGCGGAATTCATGGGTTCAGTTCCGGGCCGGCTTGACGGCCGTGTACTCGGAGAAGATGCCGAGCTCGACATGGCGCTGCACATGCTCGAAGCCCGCGGCCCGCAGCGCCTCCATCACCGAGTCCGGCGAGATGCAGGCTTCGATGGTGTCCCAGTAGTAGCGCCACAGCTCGGCAGTGTCGCTGCGGCGCCCGACGGCGCGGGCGATCAACGGCACCACCGCACGCATGTAGCCGCGCAGCAGCGAGGTGGGGATACGCCCGACCGGACGCGTGATCTCGAGAAGCAGCAACCGCCCACCGGGCCGCAGGGCGCGGTGGAACTCGGAGAACGCGGCCGACACGTCGGCGATGTGCCGCAGCGCGTAGCCGAGGCTGAGGAAATCGGCGCTGGCATCGTCGCAGGGCAGGGCCTCCGCGCGGCCCTGCCGCAACTCGACGCCGGGCAGATGCACCTCGCCCATCATGCCGGGGCTGGGATCGACGCCGACCAGCCGGCCGCCCGGACCGATCAGGCGCAGCGCCTCGCGCGCGACCATGCCGGTCCCGATGCCGACGTCCAGCACCTGCGCGCCGGTGGCGAGTCCGGCCCGCTCCAGCGCGCGCCGTCGGTACCAGGGGCCGGAGCCCAGGGCCAGGATGCGCTCGATGCGCTCGTAGTCCGGTGCGGTGTCGTCGAAAATGCGGCGCAGGAAGCGCTGGTGATCGGCTTCGTCTCCATAGTAGGCGCTGAGCGGCGCGTGCGGGGCCAGGGCCTCGCGGGACGGCGGGGTGGAGGGCGGGCCGGGTTGCATCGATCGATTATGGCAAGCCGCTGGAGCCGCCCCTCCCGCATGACCGAGCGCGGGCAGGGGGCCGCTGGGGCGGCGACACTCCGGGTCGGCCGATCGCCGGCCGTCATGGTCGCGGTGGCTTCACGCAAGTTCACAGTCCTTCACGCCGGGCTCAAGTGCGCGTGGCAACTTTCGCCTTTGCCCGAGATCGCAGTGACATGAAAAGAACGACGCTGTTGGGGGGGGCCGTGGTGCTGGTCGCCGCAGGGGCCGCCTTCGCCTGGACGCTGGCGCAGCGCCCGTCGGCCGGCGCCCCGCGTGCTGCGGCTGCGG
>NZ_AZND01000372.1:0-2566 GCF_000576205.1 Methylibium sp. T29
CCTCAGGCCGCCAGCTTGTGCGGCTCCGCCGGCACCGCCGGGCCGGCGGCCCGGTCGCTGCGCGCCACCGTGGGCTTCAACATGAAGCAGGCCAGCGCCGGCAGCAGGATCAGCGCGCCCAGCATGTTCCAGAGGAACATGAAGGCCAGCAGGATGCCCATGTCGGCCTGGAACTTGATGTCCGAGAACGCCCAGGTCGCCACGCCCAGGGCCAGCGTCAGGCCGGTCAGCATCACCACCTTGCCGGTGAACAGCAGTGCCCCGTAATAGGCCTGGGCCAGCGTGTGGCCCGCACGCAGCCGGGCCAGCATCACCGACAGGATGTACAGCGCGTAGTCCACGCCGATGCCCACGCCGAGCGCGATGACCGGCAGCGTCGCGACCTTGACGCCGATGCCCAGCATGACCATCAGCGCCTCGGCCAGCAGCGAGGTCAGCATCAGCGGCAGCACCGCCACCACCACGGCCCGCCAGGATCGGAAGGTCACGAAGCACAGCACCACCACGGCACCGTAGACCAGCGCCAGCATCTCGTACCAGGCGCGCTGCACGACGATGTTGGTCGCCGCCTCGATGCCGGCGCTGCCGGCGGCCAGCAGGAAGCGCGCCTCGTCGGAGTCGTGCTGAGCCTTGAAGGCCTCCACGGTCTCGACCACGCGGCTGAGCGTGGCCGCCTTGTGGTCCTTCAGGTAGACGTAGAGCGGCAGCAGGTCGCAGCTCGCCGGCAACAGCTCGCGCGGCGCGTAGGTGAGCAGGGTGCCGAGCGCGGCTTCGTTCGGCACCAGCTCGTACCACTTGAGGTTGCCCTCGTTGTAGCCCACCGAGGACAGCTTGGCGAGCGCGGGGGCCGAGCTGGTGGAGTCGACGCCGGGCAGCTGCTCCAGGGCCCAGGCCAGCTCGTCGATGCGCGACACCACCGGGTAGCTCACGCAGCCCTTGTCGGCGGTCTTGACCATCACCACCAGGATGTCGGCGCTGGCGGCGTAGTTGGCGACCATGAAGGCGCTGTCGCGGTTGTAGCGCGACTCGGGGCGCAGCTCCGGCGCGCCGGGGTCCAGGTCGCCGATCTGCAGGTGCAGGCTGGCCGCGAAGCCGAGCGCCGCCAGACCGGCCGACACCGCGATCGCGCCCAGCGCCCACTTGCGCTCCGTGAAGCGCACCAGCGTGTGCCAGACGCGGTGCCGCTCGCCGCCGGCGCTGTCGGCCAGCTCGGTGCGCAGGCTGCGCTCGGCCGCCCGGCGGCTCACGCCGGTGTAGGACAGCAGCACCGGCAGCAGGATCAGGTTGGTGAAGATCAGCACGCCCACGCCCAGGCTCGCCGCGAGCGCGAGCTCCTTGATCACCGGGATGTCGATCACCAGCAGCACCGCGAAGCCCACCGCATCGGCCAGCAACGCGGTCAGCCCGGCGAGGAAGAGGCGGCGGAAGGTGTAGCGGGCCGCCACCAGCTTGTGCGTGCCGCGGCCGATGTCCTGCATGATGCCGTTCATCTTCTGCGCGCCATGGCTCATGCCGATCGCGAACACCAGGAACGGCACCAGCATCGAGAACGGGTCGAGCCGGAAGCCCAGCGTGGGCAGCAGCCCGAGTTGCCACACCACCGCCACCAGCGAGACCGACACCACCAGCAGCGTGCTGCGCAGGTCGCGGCTGTACGCGTAGACCATGGCCGCAGCGATCACGATCGCCACCGCGAAGTACTTCAGCACCTCCGCCAGCCCGTCGATCAGGTCGCCGATGATCTTGCGAAGCCGGTGATGTGGATGCGGATCGTGGCCGACTCGTGCTTCGCGCGCAGCGCCTCCACCTGGCGCGCGAACTCGGCGTAGTCGAGCGCCTGGCCGGTGGCCTCGATGCGGCTGAGCAGCGGCACGTAGATGATGCTGGACTTGAAGTCGTTCGCGACGAGCTGCCCGATCTGCCCCGAGCGCTCGATGTTGGAGCGCACCTTCTGCAGCGCCTGCGGCGATCCGTCGTAGTCCTCGGAGATCACCGTGCCGCCTTCCAGGCCCTCCTCGGTCACCGCCGTCCAGCGCACCGCCGGCGTCCACAGCGACTTCATGTAGGCGCGATCCACACCGGGCAGCAGGAACACCTCGTCGTTGATGCGCGCCAGGGTCTCGAGGTAGGTCTTGTCGTAGATGTCGCCCGAGGTCGTCTCGACCGCGATGCGCACCGAGTTGCCCAGGCCGCTGAGCTTGCCGCGGTACTCGAGGAAGTTGATCACGTACGGGTGCGTGGTCGGGATCATCTTCTCGAAGCTGGCATTGAGCTGCAGCTTGCCGGCCTGCCAGCCGAGCAGCAGCGTGACCAGCAGGCAGGCGATGAGGACGAGCGGGCGGAAGTTGAAGAAGGCGCGTTCGAGCAAGTTGCCCGAGCGGCGATCGAAGTCTTCGACGCGCGCGATCACGGGATGCGGGTCGAGGCTGGAGTCTGCGTGCATGGATGTCGTCGATGAAGAACGGCGCTGCGGCGTCAGCGGGCGGCGGGCGGGGCAGCCAGGTCCACGCGCTGCGGACCCCGCAGCCCGGCCAGTGCGAGGGCGCCGTCCTGCGTGGGCACCAGG
>NZ_AZND01000373.1:0-2565 GCF_000576205.1 Methylibium sp. T29
GAACCCATCTTGAACGCTGCGGCCGCGCCAGCCAGGATGGTGTCCACCAAACGAGATAGGTGGACACCATGCCAGACGCCAAGCCGGACACGCGCCGGCGCCACGACCCGGAACTGAAGCGGCAAGTCCTTGCTGAATGCGCGGCACCTGGTGCGTCCGTGGCCAAGGTGGCGATGAGCCATGGTTTGAATGCCAACCTCGTCCACAAGTGGCGGCGCACGGTGGCCCATGATCGAGGCGCCGCTATCGCCGACCCGTTCGTGCCAGTGAGCGTTGTACCGGCGGCGCCACCGACGGTCGAGGCACCGCAGTTCGTCGAGGTGGACCTGCAACGGGGTTCGGTCACCGTGCGGGTGCGCTGGCCAATGGCGAGCGCGGCTTCTTGCGGCGCTTGGCTTCGTGAGATGCTGCGTTGATCCGGGTGGATGCGCTGTGGCTCGCTGTCGAGCCGCTGGACATGCGCGCCGGCACTGAGGCTGCCCTGGCTCGCGTGGTGTCGGTCTTCGGCGCGGCACGGCCACACCACGCCTACTTGTTTGCCAACCGCCGGGCCAACCGGATGAAGGTGCTGGTCCATGACGGGATTGGTGTGTGGCTGGCCGCACGGCGCTTGAATGTCGGCCGCTTCGTCTGGCCTCGCGATGTGAGCGGCACCTTGAGCCTGAGCCGCGCCCAGTTCGATGCCCTGGTTCTGGGGCTGCCCTGGCAGCGCGTCGGCGAGGCAGGAGTCATCACGCTGCTGTAGCCGCGCGTGCCGTAGGCCCGCGTGCAATTGCGGCATGTGCCGATGGCGCACTTGGCGTCGGTTCGGCACGATGCCTTCTCGTGATCGCCGACGACCTCGACACCCTCGATGCCCAGCAACTGCGCGACGCCTTGCGAGCGGCGCGCTCCGAGGTGGCATTCAAGCAGGCTGTCATCGACAAGCTCACGCACGAGAACGCGATCCTCAAGCGCTTGAAGTTCGCTGCGCAGAGCGAGCGGTACAGCGCCGAGCAGAAGAGCCTGCTGGACGAGACGCTGGACGCTGACCTGGCGGCCGTGGCCGCGAGATTGAAGCATTGCAGCCCGCTCGGGCCACTGGCGAGCGCCAGCGGCCCCGGCGCGAGAAGCTGCCAGCGCACCTGCCGCGCCGCGACGTTCGCCATGAACCCGAGAGCACCACCTGCGGCTGTGGCCAGGCCCTGCAGCGCATCGGCGAGGACGTGGCCGAGAAGCTGGACTACCAGCCCGGCGTCTTCACGGTGGAGCGACACATCCGCGGCAAGTGGGTGTGCAAGTGCTGCGAGCGCATCGTGCAGGCGCCGGTCGCGCCGCACGTCATCGACAAGGGCCTGCCGACGAGCGCCCTGCTGGCCCAGGTGCTCGTCGCCAAGTATCTCGATCACCTGCCGCTGTACCGGCAGGAGGCCATCTTCGAGCGCGCCGGGCACGCCATCGCACGCTCGACGCTTGCCCAGTGGGTGGGCGAATGCGGTGTGCAGCTGCGGCCGCTGGTGGATGCACTGACCCGGGAACTTCTCGGCCAGGGTGTGCTGCACGCGGACGAGACGCCGGTGGCGATGCTCAAGCCAGGCCACGGCAAGACGCACCGCGCCTACCTGTGGAGCTACTGCACGACACAGTTCAACCCGCTGCAGGCCGTCGTCTTCGACTTCGCCGACAGCCGCGGTGGCCAGCATGCCCGCGAGTTCCTGGGACTGCCGGGCACGCCTTGCCAGCCCGGCTGGCAAGGCAAGCTCGTCTGCGACGACTTCGCCGGCTATAAGGCCTGCTTCGAGCTGGGCGTGACCGAGGCGGGCTGCATGGCGCACGCACGGCGCAAGTTCCACGAACTCTGGGCCAATCACGGCAGCCAGGTCGGCGAGCAGGCGCTGAAGTTCTTCGCGCAGCTTTATGACTTGGAGCGCGGTGGCGCCAATGCCGACACACAAACCAGGCTCGATGCCAGACAGGCTGCCCGGCCGTTGGCGGACGCGCTGCGCCAGTGGCTGCGACAGCAACGCCAGCGTGTTCCCGATGGATCAGCCACCGCGCGGGCTATCGACTACAGCCTCAAGCGCTGGGTGGCGCTGACGCGCTACCTCGACGATGGCGACCTGCCCATCGACAACAACTGGGTGGAGAACCGCATCCGGCCTATAGCGCTGGGTCGGCAGAACTGGCTGTTCGCTGGGAGCTTGCGCGCGGGCAAGCGAGCCGCAGCAATCATGAGCCTCGTGCACTCGGCTCGGCTCAATGGCCACGATCCCTACGTGTACCTGCGCGATATCCTCGAGCGCCTGCCGACCCAGCCAGCAAATCGGATCGTGGAACTTCTGCCGCACCACTGGAATCCTGCCGCCACCTAAATGCGGCCATCCCGGTGGCCAAGCTGCTGTCGGCATCCACCATTCGTGTGCTCAGAGTTCCACTAAACCGTCAAAAGGGGCGGGCGATACCCTTCGGCTCGAGGCGGGGCATTAATGGCTTCATACGGCCAGACCCAATACAGTCGCTGAATGAACATGAATTACGTTTATCTCGGCGTTGCGATCATTGCGGAAGTCACTGCCACCAGCTTCC
>NZ_AZND01000374.1:0-2556 GCF_000576205.1 Methylibium sp. T29
CGTGCGCGGCGCAGGCCGCTCGCGCGCCGGTGCAGGCTCGAGACCCGCCGCGCGCAGCAGCACCGTGTTCGCGACGGGCACCGTCGGTGGCGTGGTCCCGGCCGCGCAAAGCTGCGCGCAAGCGAGGTGATCGGGATGCAGGCCGTCCAGCCCGAGTCCCTCGCGGATCTCGGCGGGCAGCTCGGCCGCGATCGCGAGCGCGCCGGAAGGATCGCCGCACCACCCGAGCAGCTGGGTGCTGGGCGAAGACATGACCGCCGCGTGTGCCACCGGCAGGCAGAGCTGCGCGAACCAAGCCAGCACGGCCAGGACGAGAGCAGAGCGCAGACGGACGATGGGCGGACGCATAGGCCGCGGCATTGTAGTGTTCGCTTCCAGCGCTGCGATGTCGCCGCGACGCCGCGGACCCGAGCCCGCGAACGGGCGATGCAGCCCGGCACGTGCGCCATCTCGGTGCTGCGGCGGCGTCCTACGCGGTCGCGGCAACGCGTCCGATGGCTCGGGAGGCCACCCGAGGATGAAATCGTCGCCATGTCCTCCCCACCGTCAGCCATGCCGCTCTCCGCCCTCCTCAAACCGTTTCGGCTGTCCTCGCGGCGCGCCGCCGAGCGGGCCTTCCGGGTCGACTGCGAGCTGACCTACGAGGTCGATGCCCCGACCGACTTCGTGTTCCTGGTGCACGCGCTGAAGGACGCCGAGCAGCACATCGCCGGCGAATCGATCGACTTCCACAGCGACGCCGCCTTCCACGTCTTCGCCGATCCCACGCAGGGGCACCGCTTCACGCGCGTGCACGTCGAGGCCGGCCGCTTCACGCTGCTGTACCGGGCCCTGGTGAAGAAGCGGCCGTTCACGCGCGATCTGCGCGCCCCCGAGCAGCCGATCCACGAGTTGCCCGACCACGTGCTCCACAACCTGGCGCCCACGCGCTACTGCGAGTCGGACCTGCTGGGCCGCGCCGCCTACAAGCTGTTCGGTCACCTGCCACCCGGCCATGCGCGGGTGCAGGCGATCGCCGACTGGATCTTCGAGCACATCGAGTACGCGATCGGCTCGACCGGACCCACCACCACGGCGCGCGAGGTGTTCGTGCAGCGCGCCGGCGTGTGCCGCGATTTCGCCCACCTGGGCGTCACCTTCTGTCGCGCGCTCAACATCCCGGCGCGCCTGGCGGTCGGCTATGCGCGTTTCGACGAGCCGCCCCCCGACTTTCACGCGGTGTTCGAGGCCTGGCTGGGCGGCCGCTGGGTGCTGTTCGACCCGACGCGGATGTCGCCGGTGGACGATCTGGTCCGCATCGCCAGCGGCCGCGACGCCAAGGACGTGGCCTTCGCTACGCTGTTCGGCCCGGCCCGCATGCTGAGCATGAACCCGCAGATCGAGGCGGTGGGCCCGCAGCAGCTGGCGCTCGCCGACGCCGGCGGCTGACCGTTTCCTCTGGCAGCATCGGCGCATGCCGCCGAACACTGCCAGCCTGTCGCTCAAGGGTCTGTGGATCTACACCGCCGCCGTGCTGGCGCTGCTGCTCTGGTCGGGCATCGGGCCGTACGAGCGCGGCACCTGGCTGATGGAGGTGGCACCGGTGCTGATCGCCCTGCCGCTGTTGCTGGCCACGCACCGGCGCTTCCCGCTCACGCCGCTGCTCTACGGCCTGATCGCGCTGCACATGGCGGTGCTGATCCTCGGCGGCCACTACACCTACGCACGCGTGCCGCTCGGCCACTGGATGCAGCAGTGGTTCGGCTTCGAGCGCAACCACTACGACCGCATCGGACACCTGATGCAGGGCTTCGTGCCGGCCATCGTGGCGCGCGAACTGCTGCTGCGGCTCACGCCGCTGGCGCGGCCCGAGATGCGCGGCGGCTGGCTGTTCACGCTGGTCACCGCCGTCTGCCTGGCGATCAGCGCGCTCTACGAGCTGATCGAGTGGGGCGCGGCCGAGGCGCTGGGCGGCGGCGCCGATGAGTTTCTCGGCACCCAGGGCGACCCCTTCGACACCCAGAAGGACATGTTCTGCGCGTGGCTCGGCGCGATGGCCGCTCAGTGGCTGCTGGCGCGCCGGCACGACCGGCAATTGAGGGCGCTGACCGTCCAGAACGGTCCCTGAGCGCCCCGCCACCGGCCCGCCGCCCCCTCACTTCGGGAGGCTTTCCCGGCCCGCAGGCGGCGGCCAGCCACTAGGATGAATCCATTCCTCTGGACGCCAATCCACCAGGAATGATCATCGTCAATTGCCCGGTGTGGCGCGAGCCGCACCGGGCTTCTTTTGAACCGATGAGATCAGGGCGGCGTCGGGCGCGCACTGCCCTGCGTCGCCACGCGGCGGCGGCATTCGGCCACCGCGGCCTTGCCGGACAGGCGATCGCAACTCGCCATCGACTCACCACGCAGATCGGCGGCGGGCGGCGGCGGCGCCACCGGTGCGGGAGGACGGGGCCCCTGGCGGCGGGGCCGGCTTGCCGAGCGGCACGCTGATCTGCGGATCGCCCGGGTGAGTCGGCGGCAGGGTCTGCAAGGGGCTCGCCGACGCAGCGGCAGGCGGCGATGCGGGCAAGG
>NZ_AZND01000375.1:0-2513 GCF_000576205.1 Methylibium sp. T29
CCTGCGCGGCGCGCCCACGCTGCGCATCGGCGACCCGGGGCCGATGGGCCGGCTGCTGATCAGCGGCGAGCCCGGCACCGAGATCATCGCGGCGCTGGCGCCGCAGCCCGGCGAGATCGTGATCGACAAGCCCGGCAAGGGCATGTTCTGGGCCACCGGCCTGCACGAGCGGCTGCAGGCGCTGGGCGTGAGCCACCTGGTGTTCACCGGCGTGACCACCGAGGTCTGCGTGCAGACCTCGATGCGCGAGGCCAACGACCGCGGCTACGACGGCCTGCTGGTGGAAGACGGCACCGAGAGCTACTTCCCGGCCTACAAGGCCGCGGTGCTGGAGATGATCGCGGCGCAGGGCGCCATCGTCGGCTGGCACGCGCCGAGCGCGGCGGTGCTGGCAGCGTTGCCGGAGGCCTGAGCGTCCGGCTACCGGACCTCCAGGCCGTTCACCAGGCGCTTCATCAGCCGCGGCTCGCGCAGGCGCTCGACCCACCAGGCCAGCGCCTTGCCGCTGTGCTCGCCGCGCCAGGCGACGTAGAGCGTGTTGGGCTCGCGCGGGTCGGCCGTCTTCTTCTCCACCAGCTCGCCGCTCGCCAGCAGTGCCGCGACCCGCTGCCGTGGCAGCCAGCCCACGGCCAGCCCGGCCCGCTGGGCGGCGATCTTGGCTGCCATGCTCGGCACCGCCAGCTGCGCCTGCCCGCCGTGCACGCCGTAGGTCCGCGTACCGGCGTCGCGCGAGGTGTCGGCCACCACGGCGGCGCGGTGCTGCTGGATCACCTCGCGCGGCAGCGGCTCGGTCGCACCGGCCAGCGGGTGGCGCGAGCCCACGGCGAAGACCCAGTCCATCACGCCGAGCTCGAACCAGCGCAGCCGGGGAATCGCCGGCGGCTCGTTGGTCGCGCCGATCACCAGGTCGGCCCGGCCATCGCGCAGCGCGCCCCAGGTGCCGCCGAGCACCTCGTGGGTGATGCGCAACCCCACGCCCGATTTCAGGCGGTCGAAATCCGCGATGACGGGCAGCAGCGTCTGGAACTCGAGCAGCTCGTCCGTCACGATGCCGAGCCGGTCTTCCCAGCCGCTGGCGATCTGGCGCACGCGGGTGTTCAGGCGCCCCATGTCGCCCAGCAGGCGCTCGGCCTCCTCAGCCAGCAGCCGGCCCGCCGGCGTGAGTTCGAGCCGGTAGCGCCGCCGGTCGAACAGCAGCGCGTCGTAGCGAGCCTCCAGTTGCCGCGCCGCATGCGACAGGGTCGAAGGCGCCTTGCCCAGCCGCGCCGCCGCCTTCGACAGGCTGCCGCTGGCGCGGATGGCCTGCAGCATCGCGAGTTCGTCCTGAGACAGCATGGACCGAGGTTACAGGGTGCTCATGCCCCCGTCGACGATGAGTTCCGCGCCCACGATGAACGCCGACTCCCGGGCCGACAGGTGCAGCACCGTCGAAGCCAGTTCCTCGGGCGTGCCGAAACGACCCACCGGGATCTGCGCCTGGATGGTGGCCGCGGTGGCCTGCAGCGTCGCCGCGTCCAGACCCAGCTTGCCGTACAGCGGCGTCGAGATCGGCCCCGGGCTGACCACGTTGACGCGCGCGCCGCGCGGCAGCAGCTCGGCCGACAGCGTCTTGGCGAGCGAGATCAGCGCTGCCTTGCTCGCGGCGTACACCGAGGAGTTGGGCATGCCGATGTGGGCGTTGATGGAACCGTTGATCACGATCGCGGCGCCCGGGCGCAGCAGCGGCGCCAGCGCCTGGATCTGGAAGTACGGGCCCTTGACGTTGGCGGCGAAGGTGTCGTCCCACAGCGACTCAGACACCTCGGCGAACGGCGCGAAGCGCGCCACGCCGGCGTTGATGAACACGGCGTCCAGTTCGATGCCCTGTGCCTGCAGGGCCTCCGCCAGGCGCCGGCTTCCGCCACGCTGCCGGCGTCGTTGCGCAGCGCGATGGCGCCGCGGCCGATGTCGTCCCGGGCACGCGCCAGCGCCTTCTCGTCGCGGCCGGTGATCACGACGCGGGCGCCCTCGCCGGCGTAGGCCTTGGCGGCCGCAGGCCGATGCCGCTGCTGCCGCCGGTGACGAGCACGGTCTGGTTGTCGAAGCGATTCATGAGAGGTCTCCTGAGCTGGGTGGCGAACGAAGCAGCGAGATCAGGAAGATCGGCCGCCGTCGCCATGAATGCATCGTCGTCGACCGGGCCCGGGAAGCCGTGCCACGCTTTCGATGCAAACGTTCGATGTCGTCGAACGTCTTTCGGAACGCCCGTTCCGCCCGGCGCGGGCGGCTCAGCGCCGGTGCCAGTAGGCCGCCGCCTGGGTGCGACTGTCGAGCGCCAGCTTGGTGAGGATGTTGGCCACGTGGCGCTTCACGGTGTGTAGGCTGAGGCCCAGCGCGCGGGCGATGAGCTTGTTGCTCTGGCCCTCGGCCAGCAGGGCCATCACCTCGCGCTCGCGGGCCGACAGCGGATCGTCCGGCGGCGCTGCGTCGACCACGGCAGCGCGCGGGCCCTCGGCCAGCCAGGCCGCGAGGCG
>NZ_AZND01000376.1:0-2511 GCF_000576205.1 Methylibium sp. T29
GCGCCGGCACGTCGAGCGCGGCGCTGTCGAGCAGCACGCTGCCGAGCCAGCGCGTGGCACCGGCCTCGGCCGCGAGGGCGGGCATGGCGTCCAGCAGCGCCACAAGGTGGGCGCCGGCCGAATGGCCCATGAGCACGAAGCGCGCGGGGTCACCGCCCCATTCGGTGCTGCGCGACTGGGCGAACGCCAGCGCACGGGCCACGTCGCGCGCCTGCTCCAGCGGCGCGGCCTGCGGCAGCAGGCGGTAGTTGACCGACACCACCACCACGCCGCGCGGCACCCAGGCCTGCACCTTGTGCTTCACCACCGAGTCCATGGCCTTGTCGCCGTGCGCCCAGCCGCCGCCGTGCACCATGAAGACGGTGGCCGCGCCTTGCGCCTGGGCGGGCCGGTACACGTCGAGGCGCTGGCGCTCGTGGTCGCCGTAGCGCAGGTCGCGCAGCAGCTGCACCTGCGGCGGCAGCCAGCGCGCGTGGCTGGCGGGGGTGGGGGGCGCTTCATCGGCATCGAGCGTGTCCTGCGCGGCGCCGCAGGCCCCGGCGGCGAGCAGCAGCAGGGCCGTCACGCACACGATGCGGCGCGTCGCGCGGCCTACGTCAATCAACGTATTCACCGGGCGGAGGGGCCACCGAAGAATGGATTCGTTCATCAGCCGCATCAGGAGCAGGAGCGCCCCATGATCCACGGAGACATTTCCAGCAGCAAGGACACCGTGGGCGTGGCCGTCGTCAACTACAAGATGCCGCGCCTGCACACGAAGGCCGAGGTGCTGGCCAACGCGAAGCAGATCGCGAACATGGTGGTGGGCATGAAGGCCGGGCTGCCGGGGCTGGACCTGGTGATCTTCCCGGAGTACAGCACCCACGGGATCATGTACGACAGCGCCGAGATGTACGCCAACGCGGCCACGGTGCCGGGCGCCGAGACGGAGATCTTCGCCGCCGCGTGCCGCCAGGCCAAGGTGTGGGGCGTGTTCTCGCTCACCGGCGAGCAGCACGAGGAGCATCCGCACAAGGCGCCGTACAACACGCTGATCCTCATGAACGACCAGGGCGAGATCGTCCAGAAGTACCGCAAGATCATGCCGTGGGTGCCCATCGAGGGCTGGTACCCGGGCCACTGCACCTACGTGAGCGAAGGCCCGAAGGGCCTGAAGGTCAGCCTCATCATCTGCGACGACGGCAACTACCCCGAGATCTGGCGCGACTGCGCGATGAAGGGCGCCGAGCTGATCGTGCGCTGCCAGGGCTACATGTACCCGGCCAAGGAGCAGCAGGTGCTGATCAGCAAGGCCATGGCCTTCGCCAACAACACCTACGTGGCGGTGGCCAACGCGGCGGGCTTCGACGGCGTGTACTCGTACTTCGGCCACAGCGCGATCATCGGCTTCGACGGCCGCACGCTGGGCGAGTGCGGCGAGGAGGAAATGGGCATCCAGTACGCGGCGCTCAGCAAGAGCCTGATCCGCGATTTCCGCCGCAACGGCCAGAGCGAGAACCACCTGTTCAAGCTGCTGCACCGCGGCTACACCGGCATGATCAACTCGCGCGAGGGCGACAAGGGCGTGGCCGCCTGCCCATACGACTTCTATGCGCAGTGGATCGCCGACCCCGAGGCGATGCGCGAGAAGGTGGAGTCCTTCACCCGCAGCACGGTGGGCACCGACGAGGCCCCCATCGAGGGCCTGCCCCACCAGGGCAGCGTGGGCCACCGCTGAGGTGGGCGCGATCGACATGCTCGCGCCCACGCCCCGGGCGGCGCCCGCCGCAGCCGCCGCCCTGCGGATGGACGCCTACCGCATCGCCACCGAGCCCTACTACCGCAGCGTGGGCGACGAGCTGGCGCTGTTCGAGGCCGCCTGCGCGCAGCGCCTGCCGGTGATGCTGAAGGGCCCCACCGGCTGCGGCAAGACGCGGCTGGTGGAGCGCATGGCCTGGGCACTGCAGCGCCCGCTGATCACCGTGGCCTGCAACGACGACACCAGCGTCGGCGACCTGGTGGGCCGCCACCTGCTCGACGCCGACGGCACGCACTGGCAGGACGGCCCGCTGACGCTGGCGGTGCGGCACGGCGCGATCTGCTACCTCGACGAGGTGGTGGAGGCGCGGGCCGACACGCTGGCGGTGATCCACCCGCTCACCGACACGCGGCGCCTGCTGCCGATCGACCGCCGCAACGAGCTGCTGAAGGCACACCCCGATTTCCAGCTGGTGGTGTCCTACAACCCCGGCACGCCGGGCGCGCCCCGCGAGCTGAAGGCCGCGACGCGGCAGCGCTTCTGCGCGCTGGACTGCAGCTACCCCGGCACCGAGGTGGAGGTGGAGATCGTGGCGCGCGAGTCCGGCATCCCCACCGACCTAGCCGCCAGCCTGGTGGCGCTGGGCGTGCGCACGCGCCGCCTGCAGGGCGAGGGGCTGGACGAAGGCGCGTCGACGCGCATGCTGGTGCGCGCCGCGCAATTGATCGCCGCCGGCACCGCGCCGGCCGCGGCCTGCTGCATGGCACTGGTAG
>NZ_AZND01000377.1:0-2504 GCF_000576205.1 Methylibium sp. T29
CGCGCTCGCCGGCCGGCCATACGGCGAGCGGGTGCCGACCAGGCCGGTGGCGAACTGGTCGAGGTTGGTCTTGCCCAGCCACACCGCGCCGGCCTCGACGAGCCGCTGCACCGCGTGCGCCGAGCGCTCGGCGTCGTGCGAGAACGCCGGGCAGGCGGCGGTGGTGGGCAGCCCGGCGATGTCGATGTTGTCCTTGACCGCGAACGGCACGCCGTACAGCGGCAGGGCGCGGGCGCGCTCGGCCTCGTCCGCGCAGCAAGCGGCGCGCGCCGCCAGCACGGTCAGTTGGTCGTCGAGCTGGGCTTCGCTGGCGAGCAGGATCCACGCCGGGTCGGCCCCTGCGCCCGCCAGCTGGCGCCGCCGCTCGTGGAGCAGCGGGCCGGGCATCGCGCCATCGCGGTAGGCCTGCTGCCACTCTTCGAGCGTGAACGGGTTCGGTGCGTGCATGGTGTGTGCTGGTGCACTGTCTTGTGTACCAGATGGGATGCAGCAGGAACCATGCCGGCCACGGGCCGCCGGCGTGCCGGGCCGTTCAGCGGGTGGCCCAGAAGCCGCGGTGCGGGGCCAGCAGCTCGGCTTCGAGTTCAGGGACCGGGCCGAACACCCGCACCGCCTTCTGGCCGCGCGCGAACAGCTCGCGGCAGGGCAGCGCCAGCGTCGGGTTCTCGGCGTGGTTGCCGGTCAGCGCGAGCAGCGCTTCCTCGCTGGCACCGTAGACGACGCGGCCGATGTTCGCCCAGTAGGCGGTGCCGGCGCACATCGCGCAGGGTTCGAAGGTGGTGACCAGCGTGCAGTCCCACAGGAACTCGGGCGCATGCTTCGCGGCGGCGGTGCGCAGCAGCGTGGCCTCGGCGTGCTGCACGGTGTCGATGTTGCCCTGCTCGGCCAGCACGGTCTGGTGATCGGGGGCGAGCAGCAGCGCGCCGAAGGGGTGCCGGCCGAGCGCCAGCGCGCTCAGCGCGACGGCATTGGCACGGTGCAGCGCGGCGGCGATCTGCGCGGCGCTGGGGTCGGGGTGGCGGAACGCATGCATCTCAGCCCAGCAGCTCGTACAGCGTGCGTGCGACGACCTTGGTCGCGCGCCGCAGGTCGTCGAGCACGATGTGCTCGTCGGCACGCTTGGCGTTGCTCTCCAGCACGGTGCGCGGCCCGGCGCCGTAGATGACGGCCGGCACGCCGTGCTCGCAGTACAGCCGCACGTCGGTGTAGAGCGGCGTGCCGGTGGTGCGGATCGGTTCGCCGAACACCGCCGAGGCCTGCTTCTCCAGCGCGGCCACCAGCGGCGCGTTGCCGGGCAGCGGCGTGAGCGCGCGGCACATCAGCATGCGGCGGATGTCGACGGTGATGCCGTCGGTCTGCGCGGCGGCATCGGCGATCACGCGGCGGATGTCGGCCTCGACCTGCTCGGGGTTCTCCTCGGGGATCATCCGGCGGTCGAGCTTGAACACCACCTTGCCGGGCACGACGTTGGTGTTGGTGCCGCCCTCGATCATCCCGACGTTGAGATAGGGATGGGTGATGCCCGGCACCTTCGAGGAGATGCTCTTGTAGAGGGTGTTCTGCGCATACAGCGCGTTCAGGATCTTCACCGCGCCCTGCAGCGCGTCGACACCGGTGTGGGGGATCGCAGCGTGGGCCATCCTGCCGTGCACCGTGACCTCCATCTGCAGGCAGCCGTTGTGCGCGGTGACGATCTGGTAGCTGAAGCCGGCGGCCATCATCAGGTCGGGCTGGGTGAGGCCCTGGGCCAGCAGCCGGCCGGGGCCGAGCTCGCCGCCGAATTCCTCGTCGTAGGTGAAGTGCAGCTCGACACCGCCCTTCAGCGGCGCGCCGAGCGACTCGATCGCGCGCACCGCGAAGCTGTAGGTCGTGAAGTCGCACTTGCTGACCGCGGCGGCGCGGCCGTAGAGCTTGCCGTCGGCGACTTCGCCGCCGTAGGGATCATGGGTCCAGCCCTCGCCGGGCGGCACCACGTCGCCGTGGGCGTTGAGCGCGATGGTCGGACCACCGGCGCCGTAGCGACGCCGCACGATCAGGTTGGTGAGCGACTCCAGGCCGTAGGCGCGCACCTCGTCGGCCGGCACCGGGTACTTTTCGGCCTCGAAGCCGAAGGCCGCCAGCAGTTCGGCGGTGCGCTCGGCGTGCGGCGCGTTGTTGCCGGGCGGCGAGTCGGTGGGCACCTTCACCAGCTCCTGCAGCAGCTTCACCTGCTCGTCGAAGTGGGCGTCGATCCAGGCGTCGAGTCGGTCGTGGGGGGAGCTCATGGGGTGTCTTGGCTCAGAGTGCCGAGCAGGTGCAGGAAAGCCTCGACCGCAAGCTGCATGTCGTCGGCCGTGGTGGATTCGAGCGGGTTGTGGCTGATGCCGGCGTTCTCGCCGCGCACGAACAGCATGGCCTGCGGCATCACCTCGTGCAGCTTCATCGCGTCGTGGCCGGCGCCGCTGGGCAGGCGGTGCACCGGCAGGCCGGTGGCGGCGACGGCGGCCTCCCAGCGGCGCTGCCAG
>NZ_AZND01000378.1:0-2497 GCF_000576205.1 Methylibium sp. T29
CCGCGGCCGACGCGGCCCTGGGTGCGCGGCTGGCCCGTCTGGGCCTGGCGGCCTGAGGCGCGTGCCATGAACGCGCCCACTTCGCTGCAGCCCGTGTTCATCGCGCTGCAGGCCAACAACGACACCCTGCCGATCGTCGAGGCCATCCAGGCCGACAACCCGCACGCGGTGGTCCAGGACTACCCGGCGATGGTGAAGATCGACGCGCCCGGCTCGCTGGTGATCCGGCGCGCGTCGATCGAGGAGCGCATCGGGCGCGACTTCGACCTGCGCGAGCTGCAGCTCAACCTGATCTCGCTGTCCGGCGGCATCGACGAGACCGACGACGAATTCATCCTGCAATGGAAGGCCGCCTGAGGGCGCCACGGAGAACCCCATGAACGACACCCCGCAAGCCCGGAAGCTGTCCCTGAAGGAAAACTACGCGCTGCTCACGCGCGGCCTCGACTGGGCGCCGAGCTACCAGCCCAAGGACGAGATCTTCCGCACCGTCGCCTTCGAGGGCATCAAGATCCACGACTGGGACAAGTGGGAGGACCCGTTCCGCCTGACGATGGACGCCTACTGGAAGTACCAGGGCGAGAAGGAGAAGAAGCTCTACGCGATCATCGATGCCTTCCAGCAGAACAGCGGCCAGTTCAACGTGAGCGACGCGCGCTACCTGCAGGCGCTGAAGATCTTCCTGACCGGGGTGAGCCCGCTGGAGTACGCGTCGCACCGCGGTTTCTGCATCCTCGGCCGCGAGTTCCCGGGCGTGGGGCCGCGCATCGCGGCGCAGATGCAGGCCATCGACGAGCTGCGCCATGCGCAGACGCAGATCCACGCGATCAGCCAGTACAACAAGTACTTCACCGGGCTGAGCGAGTTCCCGCTGATGTTCGACCGGACCTGGTACCTGTCGATCCCGAAGTCCTTCTTCGAGGACGCGATCACCGCGGGCCCGTTCGAGTTCATCACCGCGATCTCGTTCGCCTTCGAGTACGTGTTGACCAACCTGGTGTTCATGCCCTGGGCCTCCGGCGCGGCCTACAACGGCGACATGTCCACGGTGTCGTTCGGCTTCTCGGCGCAGAGCGACGAGGCGCGCCACATGACGCTGGGCATCGAGGTCATCAAGTTCCTGCTCGAGCAGGACCCGGCCAACGTGCCCATCGTGCAGGGCTGGATCGACAAGTGGTTCTGGCGCGGCTACCGGCTGCTCACGCTGCTCGCCACGATGATGGACTACATGCTGCCCAAGCGCGTGATGAGCTGGAGCGAGGCCTGGGAGATCTACTTCGAGCAGAACGGCGGCGCGCTGTTCGCCGACCTGGCGCGCTACGGCATCCGCATGCCCAAGCATTGGGAGGTCACGGTCAAGGAGAAGGGCCACGTGGGGCACCAGCTCTGGTGCACCTTCTACCAGTTCCGCCATGCCGCCGGCTTCCCGGTCTGGCTGCCGAGCGACGAGGAGATGGACTGGCTGTCGGCCAAGTACCCCGACACCTTCGACCGCTACTACCGGCCACGCTACGAGCACTGGCGCGAGATGGAGGCGCAGGGCAAGCCCTTCGTCAACGCCACGCTGCCGCAGCTGTGCCAGGTGTGCCAGTGGCCGCTGCTGTTCACCGAGCCCGACGATCCGACGCAGGTCGCCTACCGCGAGGAAACCTACCTCGGCGAGAAGTTCCAGTGCTGCTCCGACGGCTGCCGGGACATCTTCCGCAACGAGCCCGAGAAGTACGTCCACGCGCACCTGCCGGTGCACCAGATCTACCAGGGCAACTACTTCAACCCGGGCGTCGACCCGACGGCGCCGGACTTCAACCCGCTGGTCGAGGCGCTGAAGTACATGGGCATCGCGCCGGGGGTGGACGGCGGTGACTTCGCCACCCACATCGATGCGGTGAACTGGGAGCGCTGGACCCAGCGCCCCGCCAACATGGCGGCGCCCGCCGCCACCGCGGACGCCCTGGCCCGGAGCCAGGCCGCCGAACGCCGGTCCGCCTGAGGAGACACGACGATGAGCGTCAAGGCCATCCGCCCCGACTACCACGGGGACATGAAGGACAGCGTGGACAAGTTCCACGGCCAGCAGCTGCTGGCCATCGGCTGGGACCAGCACCTGATGTACGCCACGCCGCTGTGCGTGCCGGTGCCGCCGCAGATGCCGTTCGGCGCGCTGGTCGGGCAGGTGCTGCCCGCGCTGTTCGGCCAGCACCCGCAGTTCGCGCAGATCGACTGGGCGCGGGTGCAATGGCTGCGCGCCGGGCAGCCGTTCGAGCCGGACGCGGACGCGAGCCTGGCCGACAACGGCCTGGCCCACAAGTCGGTGCTGCGCTTCCGCACGCCGGAGCTCGCGGGCCTCTACGGCGTGGGCTTCTGAGCGCCATGAGCTACCGCCTGAGGATCGAGCCGCTCGGCGCCTCGGTCGACGTGGAGCCCGAGCAGACCGTGCTCGACGCCTGCCTGCGCGCGGGGATCTGGCTGGCGCACGCCTGTTGACGATCGCCCAGAA
>NZ_AZND01000379.1:0-2493 GCF_000576205.1 Methylibium sp. T29
CGGGCACGCAGGCGCTGGCGTTTCGCGTGCTGCGCGGCCTCGGCCTCGCCCGGGCGCTGCGATGCCAACTCGTACCGAAGGCACCGCCGGCCTGGGTCGATGCACTGCTGCTCAGTGTGCTCGCCCTGTCGCACCAGGATGCGGAGAGCGCCGACACCCCACCCTACGCGCCGCACACGCTGGTGAGCCAGGCGGTGGAGGCGGCCAAGCAGCGCGCACGGGCACAGGCCGGCTTCGTCAACGCGGTGCTGCGGCGCCATCTGCGGGAGCAGGCAACGCAGGCCGCGGCCGCGGCGAAGGATCCTGTCGCCGTGTGGAA
The DNA here is from genome assembly GCF_000576205.1 of Methylibium sp. T29. Classification (NCBI taxonomy): domain Bacteria; kingdom Pseudomonadati; phylum Pseudomonadota; class Betaproteobacteria; order Burkholderiales; family Sphaerotilaceae; genus Methylibium; species Methylibium sp. T29. The sequence continues at coordinate 320 of NZ_AZND01000379.1, forward strand.
CCATCCGCGCTGGTGGATCGAGACACTGCAGCGCGACTGGCCAGGGCAGTGGGCCGAGCTGTTGCGTGCCAACGACCGGCGTGCGCCGATGACGTTGCGCGTCAATCAACGGCAGCAGGACAGAGCCAGCTACCTGCTGCGCCTGGAGCAGGCGGGCATCGCTGCCCATGCCGTGACCCGGCCCGGCGCGATCGATGCCCAGGCCATCGAGCTCGCGACGCCCTGCGCGGTGTCCGCACTGCCGGGCTTTGCCGACGGCGCGGTGTCGGTGCAGGACCTCGCGGCCCAGGTGGCGGCCCCTCTGCTGCTGGGCGCCGGCCTGGCGCCTGGCGCCCGGGTGCTTGACGCCTGTGCGGCGCCCGGCGGCAAGGCGGCTCACCTGCTCGAGCTGGCCGAGCTCGACCTGCTGGCCCTGGACGCCGACCCGCAGCGGCTGGTGAAGGTGAGCGAGACGTTGCAGCGCCTCGGCCTGAGGGCACGCACCCAGGCCGCAGATGCACGCCACGTTGCCGCCTGGTGGGACGGCCGGCCCTACGATGCCATCCTGCTCGACGCGCCCTGCAGCGCCTCGGGCATCGTGCGACGCCACCCCGATGTGCGCTGGCTGCGCCGCGCCTCGGACCTCGATGCGCTGGCGTCGACCCAGGCTGCGCTGCTCGATGCGTTGTGGCCGCTGTTGCGGCCCGGCGGGCGGCTGCTCTACGCCACCTGCTCGGTCTTCAAGGCCGAAGGCGCGCATCAGATCGACGCTTTTTGCAACGCGCACCCGATGCCATCGCGCAGCCTTCACCCGGCTACCTGCTGCCGGTGGTCGACAATCCCGGACAGGTGAGCGAGGGGCCGCTGCGGCCTTCGACGGACGGTTTCTATTACGCGCTGCTCGAAAAGCGTTCGTCCTGAGCCGCACCGCAACGACCCATCATCCAAACGCCTACCGCCACCGTGTTCACCGCCTCGGTTCGACGCTGGTTTCAGCCTGCCGCAGGACGGTCGGCCGGGTGGCTGCCCGCGGCCTGGCTGGCGCTGGTGATCTGGCTGGCGGTCGGCGCGTCGGCGGCACATGCCGATGGCATCGAACTCAGCGCGCTGGACCTCACGCGCGGCGACGAGGGCCTGTTGCTCGGCTACACCGCCAGTGTCGTGCTGCCCCATGCAGTCGAGGACGCGCTGCAGAAGGGTGTGCCGCTGCATTTCGTGGCCGAGGCCGAGGTGTTCCGTTCGCGCTGGTATTGGCGCGACAAGCGGGTGGCACGGGCCACCCGCACCTGGCGCCTCACCTGGCAGCCGCTCACGCGGCGCTACCGCGTCAATTTCGGCAGCCTGAGCCAGAACTACGACTCGCTGTCCGATGCGCTGTGGGTGGTGCAGCGTGCCACCCGCTGGAAGCTCGCCGAGGCCGGCGACCTGGACGACGGCGACGGCCAGTACATCGAGTTCAGCCTGCGGCTCGACACCTCGCAGCTGCCGCGCCCGCTACAGATCAGCTTCGGCGGCCAGGCCGAATGGGCGCTCGAGGTCGAGCGACGGCTGGTCGTGCCCGCCGCGCGCTGACCCCGGAACGCGCACGGCAGCGGCCATGACCCCGGAACGCCTGCGCCGCCGCTTGGCGCTGCTGCTCACGCGGCACTCGGACCGCCGAATCTCGCGCGGCGTCTGGGTCGTCGCGTTGGCCGCGACCACGGCGGCGGCGCTGGTGCTCACCTTCCTGCTGGCCATCGCCACCAACAACCGGGAGTTCTACGAGCGGTACTACAACGGTCTCCTGTGGGCCAACGTCGTGATCGCGACCGTGCTGGTCGGTGTGATCGTGGTCGGTGCGGTGCGGCTCGCTGCGCGGGTGCTGCGCGGACGCTTCGGTTCGCGGCTGCTGCTGCGGCTCGCGGCGATCTTCGGCGTGGTGGCGGTGGTGCCCGGGGCGCTGGTCTACACGGTGAGCTACCAGTTCGTGTCTCGCAGCATCGAGAGCTGGTTCGACGTGCGCGTCGAGGGTGCGCTGGAGGCCGGCCTGAACCTCGGGCGCGGCACGCTCGACACACTGGTCAATGATCTCGCCGGCAAGACGCGCGTGGCCGCCGAGCGGCTCGGCGAGGCCCCCGAGCGACAGCAGCCGCTGGCCCTGGAGCGCTTGCGGGAGCAACTCACGGCGCAGGACGTGCGGTGCTCGGCGCGGCCGG
>NZ_AZND01000380.1:0-2487 GCF_000576205.1 Methylibium sp. T29
GCCACGGCCGCGCCGTACAGCGCCGCCAGCGGCCGCAGCGCCCAGGCCACCGGCCGCGGCGCAGCACTGCTGGGTCAGAGGCTTCGAGCGGTGCGCGCCAGGGCACGCGGGGCCGGTCCGCATTCAACGCGGCTCGGCATCGGCGCCGTTGCGGCTGCCTTGGGTCGCGAACGTCAGCTGCTGCAGTCCCGCACGACGGGCCGCGTCCAGCACATTGATCACGCTCTGGTGGGCCGCACTCGCGTCGGCGGAGACGATCACCACCCGGTCGTTCTGGCCCGCGGCGGCGGCAGCCAGGGCGGCTGTCAGCGTGGCGAGGTCACGACCCGCGACCGCGTCGCGGTTGACCGTGTAGCGCCCGTCGCTCGCGACGCCGACGATGATCTCCTTCGGATAGTCGCGGGCGCGTTCCGAATCGGCCACCGGCAGGTTCACCTTCAACTCGGTGAACTTGGAGTAGGTGGTCGAGAGCATCAGGAAGATCAGGATCACCAGCAGCACGTCGATGAACGGGATCAGGTTGATCTCCGGCTCCTCGCTGCGGCGGTGGCGGAAGTTCATCGCCATGGTCGTCGGGCCCGGTGCCGCTGCTCAGTTCTGGCGCGAAGTGAAGCGCAGCAGGTGCGGCATGATGCGCTCGCTGGCCTGCTCGAGATCGATCGTGTACTCGTCGACTCGCCCGCGGAAGTAGCGGTAGAACATCAGCGACGGGATGGCCACCACCAGCCCGAAGGCCGTGTTGTAGAGCGCGATCGAGATGCCGTGCGCCAGTTGCTCCGGGTTGCCGCCGACGCCGGCGGTGGTGGCCGGGGCCTGCGAGCCGAAGATCTCGATCATGCCCACCACCGTGCCGAACAGCCCCAGCAGCGGCGCTGCCGAGGCGATCGTGCCCAGGGTGTTCAGGTAGCGCTCGAGACGGTGCACGGCGGCACGTCCGGCGGTCTCGAAGGCGATGCGCAGGCCGTCCTCTGTGATGCGCGGGTCGGCGATCACCGCGCGCAGGCCGCTGGCCAGCACGCTGCCCAGCACCGAGTTGGCCGACAGCTTGTTCACCACCTCGGGCGCCGGCAGGCTCTTGCTGGTGACGGAGATGACTTCATCGAGCAGTCGCTGCGGCACGACGCGCACGGTGCGCAGGCTGCTGAATCGCTCGATCACGAGCGCCAGCGCAACGATGGAACACAGGATCAGCGGCCAGATCGGCCAGCCCGCGGCTTGTATGATCGAAAACAACGAGGTTCTCCTGATTCGGGTCGCGGCGATTATGGCCCGGCCCAGGTGGTGCCTGCCGCGACAGCCCCTCGAGTTCGTTGCCGCATTCGTCCACCGTTGTTGTGGATAACTTTGTGGGCAACCACCTCGCCCCCCGCCTCAAACGCCCGCCAGTCAAGGCCGCGAACAGATTGCTCAAACAATGAGCACAAAAAAACTCTTTGGAATCAAAGGCTTGCACAACTTTGACAGGCTCATGACGGGGTCAGTGTGGTGCGCGGCCTTATTTGGCGCGGCTGTGGAGTTCCGGCCCCGCATTTCGAGGGGGCTCGGAGCGTATCGAGGCCGTTGCGATGGCCACGGCTGATCGCCCCGCGGCGCGTGGCGTGATGCCCGTGGAGGAGGGCGCAGGCCGTGCCATCGGGCCCCGGGTCTGGGAGGTCGCTGCGCTGGTGCATGCGGTCGCCGACACGCTGGCGGCGCGCTTCGCGTCCGTCGCCGTGCGCGGCGAGGTGTCCGGCTACACCCGAGCCGCCAGCGGCCATTGCTACTTCACGCTGAAGGACGCCGAAGGCACGGCCGCGCTGCGCTGCGCGATGTTCCGCCGTGCCGCGAGCCTGCTCGACTTCGCGCCCGAGGAGGGGCATCTCGTCGAGTTGCGCGGTCGTCTGGCGGTGTATGAGCCACGTGGCGAACTGCAGTTCGTCGTCGAATCGATGCAGCGTGCCGGCGCAGGCGCCCTCTACGAGCGCTTCCTGCGGCTCAAGGCCCAGCTCGAGGCCGAGGGCCTGTTCGACGCGACGCGCAAACGAACGATCGTCCGCCACCCTGCCTGCATCGGCGTGGTCACGTCGCTTGCGGCGGCGGCCCTGCACGACGTGCTGACCGCGTTGCAGCGCCGAGCGCCGCAGGTGCGCGTGATCGTCTACCCGAGCCCGGTGCAGGGCGCCGAGGCCCCGGCGGCGTTGGCCGCAGCGATCGAGACCGCCGGACGGCACGGCCGGGCCGACACGCTGATCGTCGCCCGGGGCGGTGGTTCGCTGGAAGACCTGTGGGCCTTCAACGAGGCGCTGGTGGTGCGTGCCGTCGCGGCCAGCCGCATCCCGGTGATCGCCGGCATCGGCCACGAAACCGACGTGAGCCTGGTCGACTTCGCCGCCGACCTGCGCGCACCGACGCGACCGCTGCGGCCGAGCTGGCCGCCATGCCGCGCGAAGAGGCGCTGGCGGTGCTGCACGATCTGGAGCGGCGCGCCAGACGCGGCGTGGCGCTGCG
>NZ_AZND01000381.1:0-2487 GCF_000576205.1 Methylibium sp. T29
CTGACCCACCTGAGGGCATTGCGATCGTTCAAAACTGACCCACGCAAACACACTGCCCTGCTCGATGAACGAGCGGGGAGAGCCAGGAGTGATCAGCGTGGCGATGTTGGCCAAGATCAGACGGATGCACCTGCGAGATGGCCTGTCCATCCGCGAGGTGGCGAGGCGCACGGGCTTGTCGAGGAACACCGTGCGGCAGTGGTTGCGCGAGGAAGGCGTGACCGAGCCGAAGTACCCCGAGCGCAGCACGGCGAGCGTGCTTGACGCCTGGGCCGAGCACTTGGAGGCGGCACTGCGTGCCGATGCGCACCGCCCGGTGCGCGAGCGGCGCACGGCCAAGGCCCTGTTCGAGCAGATCCGGGCGCTGGGCTACGCGGGCAGCTACCCGCGCGTGGTCGTGTGGGTGCGCCGCTGGCGCGAGCGGCAGGCCAGCGCCCCGCGGCGTGCGGCCTTCGTGCCGATGAGCTTCGAGCTGGGCGACGCCTTCCAGTTCGACTGGAGCTGCGAGTACGTCTTCGTGGGCGGACTGCGCCGCCGGCTCGAGGTGGCGCACACCAAGCTGGCGGCCTCGAGGGCCTTCTGGTTGACGGCCTACCCTGCCCAGAGCCACGAGATGCTGTTCGACGCGCACGCCCGGGCCTTCGAGGCGCTGGGTGGCGTGCCGCGCCGGGGCATCTACGACAACATGAAGACCGCCGTGGACAAGGTCGGTGTGGGCAAGGCGCGCTCCGTCAACGCCCGCTTCCAGGCCATGTGCTCGCACTACCTGTTCGAGCCCGAGTTCTGCAACCCGGCCTCGGGCTGGGAGAAGGGCGTGGTCGAGAAGAACGTGCAGGACCGCCGGCGCCAGGTGTGGCGCGAGGCCGGCGAGCGGCGCTGGAGCGACCTGGCCAGCCTGAACGCCTGGCTGGCCGAGCGCTGCCGCCAGGGCTGGGAGGAGACGGCACACCCCGAGTGGTCCGAGCTGAGCGTGGCCGACGTGCTGCAGGACGAGCGCACCCGCCTCATGCCATGCCCGAAGCCCTTCGACGGCTACGTCGAGCAGCCCGTTCGGGTGTCGGCGACGGCGCTGGTGCACTTCCAGCGCAACCGCTACAGCGTGCCGACCCGCTGGGTCAACGAAGTGCTCAGCCTGCGCGCCTACCCCGAGGCCGTGGTGCTGGTGGCCGAGGGCGTCGAGGTGGCCCGGCACACGAGGAGCTTCGAGCGGGAGCTGACCTTCTACGACTGGCAGCACTACATCGCGCTGGTGCAGACCAAGCCGGGGGCGCTGCGCAACGGCGCGCCCTTCAAGGCCATGCCCGAGGTGCTGCAGACGCTGCAGCGTCACCTGCTGCGCCATGCCGGCGGCGACCGGGTCATGGCGCAGGTGCTGGCGGCCGTGCCGGTGCACGGGCTGGAGGCCGTGCTCGTCGCAGCGGAGATCGCGCTGGAAGCCGGCAGGCCGAGTGCCGAGCATGTGCTCAACGTGCTGGCGCGGCTGAAGGATGGGGCGCCGGCGCTGCGCGAGCTGACGCAGCCCGCCCCGACGCTCAAGGAAGAGCCCCGCGCCGACGTGCAGCGCTACGACAGCCTGCGGGAGGCCCAGCAGCCATGAGCGCCGAGATCGTCACGCGCCTGAAGGCGCTCAAGCTACACGGCATGGCGGCGAACTGGCCGGAGCTGGTGGCGCGCTGCCGGCATGCGGCGCTGGAGCCCGAGCAGTTCGTCGAGCAGTTGCTCGATGCCGAGGGCGCCGAGCGCAACGTGCGCTCGATCGCGTACCAGATGACGGCGGCCCGGTTCCCGGCGCACCGGGACCTGGCGGGCTTCGACTTCGCCAGCAGTGCGGTCGATGAAGCGCTGGTGCGCAAGCTGCACACGACGGCGTTCACTGAGGCCGCCCACAACGTGGTGTTCATCGGCGGGCCGGGCACGGGCAAGACGCACCTGGCCACCGCGCTCGGCATCGAGGCGGTCCAGCGGCACGGCAAGCGGGTGCGCTTCCACTCGACGGTGGAACTGGTCAACGCGCTGGAGGCGGAGAAGGCCGCAGGCCGGGCCGGGCAGATCGCGCACCGGCTGACCTACGTGGACCTGCTCATCCTGGACGAGCTGGGCTACCTGCCGTTCAGCCAGGCCGGCGGCGCCTTGCTGTTCCACCTGCTGAGCAAGCTCTACGAGCACACCAGCGTGGTGATCACGACCAACCTGAGCTTCGGCGAGTGGGCCAGCGTCTTCGGCGACGCGAAGATGACCACTGCGCTGCTGGACCGGCTCACGCACCACTGCCACATCGTCGAGAGCGGCAACGACTCCTGGCGCTTCAGGCACAGCAGCACGACCACCGCTGCGGCACGAACCCGATCAACGACGCAACGCAGGAAAGGACCGACCCAAGACCCCAGAACCGCAGAGATATCCACAGACCAAGGCACCCTCGGGTAGCCTACAGGGGTGGGTCAGTATTGAATGATCGCAGCGGGTCAGTTCTGGGCGATCGTCAAC
>NZ_AZND01000382.1:0-2471 GCF_000576205.1 Methylibium sp. T29
CGCATAGGCCGTGTCCTCGAAGCCGAGCCGCCCGCGCGCGTCGCACTCGCAGGCCTGCAGCACCTCGTGGAAGCGCGCCGGCTTGCGGAAGGCGTCGCAGCGCTCGAGCAGGCGCACCAGCGCGGCGGCGCCGAACTCGCCGCTGCGGTGCACGTTGCCGTGTTCGCGCGCCACCACGTCGGCGAGTTCGCGGCAGTCGATCGGCACGCGCAGTCGCTCGTTCAGCCCCCGCAGCAGCGCCACGCTGCGCTGCTCGTGGCCGATGTGCCGCGGCAGCAGCTCCGCCGGGGTGCTGCCCTTGCCGAGGTCGTGGCCGAGGCAGGCGTAGCGCACCGTCAACGGCGCGTCGAGCCGCGCACTCATGTCCAGCACCATCATCAGGTGCACGCCGGTGTCGACCTCGGGGTGGTGTTCGGCGCGCTGCGGCACGCCCCACAGCCGCGCGACCTCGGGCAGCAGCCGCTGCAGTGCGCCGCATTCGCGCAGCAGCTCGAACATGCGCGACGGGCGCGGCTCCATCAGGCCGCGCGCGAGTTCCTGCCACACGCGTTCGGGGACGAGGTGGTCGACCTCGCCGCCGTCGACCATGCCGCGCATCAGGGCCAACGTCTCGGGTGCGACGGAAAACCCATCGAAGCGCGCCGCGAAGCGTGCGACCCGCAGGATGCGCACCGGGTCCTCGGCGAAGGCCGGCGACACGTGGCGGAGCACACGGGCTGCCAGGTCGCGCTGGCCGCCGTAGGGGTCGATCAGCGTGCCGTCGGCCGCGCGGGCGATGGCGTTGATGGTCAGGTCGCGCCGTGCCAGGTCTTGTTCCAGCGTCACGTCCGGTGCGGCGTGGAAGCTGAAGCCGTGATAGCCCGGACCCGTCTTGCGTTCGGAGCGTGCGAGTGCGTACTCCTCGTGCGTCTGCGGGTGCAGGAAGACCGGGAAGTCGCGTCCGACCGGCAGGAAGCCGGCGTCGAGCATCTGCTGCGGTGTGCTGCCGACGACCACCCAGTCCCGGTCTCGACCGGCGATTCCCAGCAATTCGTCGCGGACGGCGCCGCCGACAACAAAAACTTGAGCGTCTTGTGGCGCTGTGGCGACGAAATGAACCCCTTGTTCGGGGGGTGAACCTTGAGTCACGGGGTACCGCTCAAAGGGGGGCGCGCATACAAACGGTGATAGCGAGATGCGGCCTTTCCGACGCCAAAAGCGTCACCGCCGCAAAAGCATCTTAAACAGGGAAATGTCATGTTCATCAAACCGCTACTGGCTGCCGTGGTACTCGCAGGTGCTCTCGCACCGAGTTTCGCCGACCAGAAAGCCAAACCGGCGATCGCGGCCCAGCCGACCGAAAGCGAAGTCGCATTGAGCGCCACCGCCCCGGCTTCCGAGCCGAGCAATCTCGCGTTGATGCTGGCCGCCGTGGGCGTGCTCGGTTTCGTCGCGCACCGCCGCGGCCGTCACCGCTGAGCGCACGTCAGGCAGCGCAACGACAACGGGCCTTCGGGCCCGTTTCTCATGGAGCGTCCGAGGCGTCTGTCCGGGACTGTCGGTACGGCTCCTCGAAGTCCAGGAACTCCTGTTCGGCCAGGGCCTCGGCCACCCAGGCCTGCATGCCGGGCAGCGCGAACACCGCGTCGATGTAGGCCGCGGCGATGGGCGGCACCGGCAGCCCATAGGTCCTCAAGCGGCTGCACACCGGCGCGAAGTAGGCGTCGGCGATGGTGAAGCGGCCGAACAGCAACGGGCCGCCGTGCGCGCCCAGCAGCTCCGACCACAGCTCGACGATGCGCCGGACGTCCGCCCGCAGCCCGGGCTGCTCCTGCAGCAGGCGGGCGCCCACATCGGGCAAGCGGGCCTCGATGTTGAGCGGGCAGTGGCTGCGCAGCGCGCCGAAGCCGGCATGCATTTCGGCGCAGACGCTGCGGGCGCGGGCACGCGCCTTCGGATCGGCAGGCCACAGGCCCGCCTGCGGGAATTTCTCGGCCAGGTACTCGGCGATCGCCAGCGTGTCCCAGACCACGAAGCCATCGTCTTCGATCAGTACCGGCACCTTGCCGGCCGGCGTGTGCCGGGCCAGCGCCTGCTGGAACTTCGAATCGGCCGCCAGGCTGTCGAAGCGGATCATCACCTCCTCGAAGGGGATGCCGGCCTGACGCATCAGCACCCAGGGCCGCAGCGACCACGACGAGTAGTTCTTGTTGCCGATCACGAGCTGCATGGGGCCTCCTGTGGCCTCGATGCTAGCGGGACGCCCCGCATCCCGGATTGCATTCGCTGCATCGGATTGATGCACGCCGGCGGGTCCCGCCGGGCGGGCGCTTCAGTGCCGTCGTGCCAGCGCGCGAAACCCGTCGAGCCGCGCCGGGCCGCGCCCGGGACTCAGGTAACTCGGCCCGATCGCTTCCAGTGCCGCCGGCGTGATGCCGAGGGCCTGCAGCCCGGGCAGGCCGCCGCCGGCCACGTTGGGCACGCGCATCGAC
>NZ_AZND01000383.1:0-2469 GCF_000576205.1 Methylibium sp. T29
GCGCCGGCGGCCACGCCACGCTGTTCCGCGGCGGCGACAAGGCGGCCGGCGTGTTCACGCCGCTGAGTGCGCCGCTGCAGCGCATCCAGCGCGAGCTCAAGCGCGAGTTCGACCCGGCCGGCGTGTTCAACCGCGGCCGCCTCTACCCCGATCTGTGAGCTGACCCCGCACGATGCAAACCACCCTTGCCCCCGAATACCAGGGCAGCGCCGACGGCGCCGATGCCGAAGCGATCCTGCGCAAGTGCGTGCACTGCGGCTTCTGCACCGCCACCTGCCCGACCTACCAGCTGCTGGGCGACGAACTCGACGGCCCGCGCGGCCGCATCTACCTGATCAAGCAGGTGCTCGAGGGCGCCGAGCCGACGCGCAAGACCCAGCTCCACCTGGATCGCTGCCTGACCTGCCGCAACTGCGAGTCCACCTGCCCGTCGGGCGTGCAGTACGGCGCGCTGGTGGACATCGGCCGCCGCGTGGTCGATGCCAAGGTCGAGCGCCCGGCTGGTGAACGTGCCGCTCGCACGGCGCTGAAGGAAGGCCTGACCTCGCCGCTGTTCGCCCCGGCGATGAAGCTCGGCCAGCTGTTCCGTCCGCTGGTCCCCACGGCGCTGAAGGCCAAGGTCCCGCCGAAGGCCCCGGCCAGCGCGCACCGCTGGCCGACGCGCAGCCACCCGCGCAAGGTGCTGATGCTGCTGGGCTGCGTGCAGCCGGCGATGGCGCCGAACATCAACAGCGCCACGGCGCGCGTGCTCGACGCCGCCGGCATCCAGACCCTGGTGGCCGACGACGCCGGCTGCTGCGGTGCCATCCGCGACCACCTCGGCGACCACGAGGGTGGCCTGGCCGACATGCGCCGCAACATCGACGCCTGGTGGCCGCTGGTCGAGGGCCTGACCGGGCAGGGCGCCGTCGAGGCGATCGTGATGAACGCCTCGGGCTGCGGCGTGACCGTCAAGGACTACGCCCGCCACCTGAAGCACGACCCCGCCTATGCCGAGCGCGCCGCGAAGATCTCGGCGCTGACCCGGGATCTGAGCGAACTGCTGCCCGACCTGGTGCCCAAGCTCAAGCCGCGGCTGCGCGGCAAGGCGCCCAAGCTCGCCTTCCATCCGCCTTGCACGCTGCAGCACGGCCAGCAGCTGCGCGGCGGCATCGAGGGCGGTCTGCGCGAGCTCGGCTTCGACATCACGCTGACCCCGACCGACAGCCACCTGTGCTGCGGCTCCGCCGGCACCTACTCGGTGCTGCAGCCGGCGCTGGCCTACCAGCTGCGCGACCGCAAGCTCGCCGCGCTCGCGCCGGTGGGCGCACAGGCCATCGTGTCGGCCAACATCGGCTGCATTCAGCACCTGCAGAGCGGCACGCCGACGCCGGTGAAGCACTGGGTGGAGGTGCTCGACGAGGCGCTGGCCTGACGGCCCCGGGGCCCGTCGATGGGCTCCGCACCGCGCTTGTTCTCTTGCAGATTGCTGACTACGATACCGGCGACTGCAAGGGAGGAGCATGGGAGTTCGTGACGGGCGCGGCCGTTGGCGCGCACGCGGGGCGGGGCTGTTTGCGCTGATCGCGGGCTGCGAGGTGCTGGCGGGGCCCTTCACGCCCGTGGCAGGCCAGGAATACCGCGAAGTGGCCGACCCGCCGACCCAGGTGCAGGGCCAGGCGGTGGTGGGCGCGGCCCTGATCGGCGTGCAGACGCAGATCGGCGCGCAGTTCCTCTACGCCCGCGCCAAGGCGCCGTTCAGCGGGCAGGTGCGCGTCAGCCTCACCACCGCCGATGGCCGGCTGCGTGGCGACGGTGTCTTCCAGGGCGAGGCCCGCGAGGGCGAATGGATCGAGCTCGAACTCAAGCCGAGGGATGGCAAGCGCCTGCGCCCCAATCCGCTGGCGCCGGAGCGCGTCGCGGTGTCGGTGCGCTATGTCGAGAACGGCTCGTCGGTGGAGCATCCGATGGTCGCGGCCTGGGAGGTCCCGTCCGCATCGACGACGGCCGCGACGTTGCGGCTGTATGTCAACAGCCGGCGCGCCCCGGAGATGCTGGTCGCGGTGAAGGGCCGTCCGCCCGAGATGTGCCGGCGTGCGCCGGACAAGTCGACGGTGCGCTTCGACATGCTGTGCGAACTGCCGCTCGCCAGCGTCGTTGGCAGCAAGGGCAAGCTCACGCTGGTGCGCCGCGACGGCTTCGAAGAGCTGGAGCAGCCGGTCGTCGTCGGCTGGTGAAGGCCCGCGCACGGTGCGACACCTGCTCTCCCACCTGGCCGTGATGCTGCTGCTCGCAGCGCTGGCGGCGGCCATCGCGCTGCCGCTCAGCCTGCGCACCGCGACCGACACCGCGTTCACGCTGACCGCGAACACCGACGTCCTGTCGGTCGAGCCGCTGTGCGACCAGGAACTGGTCTGGGACCTCGGCAGGGCCGAGGCCGTGGCGCTCGGGGCCGGCGCGGCTGCGCCGGGGCGAGCCACCAGCGCCACC
>NZ_AZND01000384.1:0-2468 GCF_000576205.1 Methylibium sp. T29
CGCTGCCGTCGGCGGCGAGTCGCTCGACGCTGTCGGGCAGGCGGCGCAGCAGCGCGTCGAGCGAGCGCGTGCTGCGCTCGCGCGAGCGCGCCTCGAGCCAGCGGCCGGCCAGCAGGAAGCAGACGAACATCGTCAGCGAGTCGAAATAGACCTCGTGACCGAAGATCCCGCCAGGGTCGAAGCTCGCAGCGCTGCTGGCCACGAAGGTGACCGCGATGCCGAGCGCCACCGGCACGTCCATGCCGATGCGCCACTGGCGCAGCGATTGCCAGGCACCGCTGAAGAAGGGCCGCGCCGAGAACAGCAGCACCGGCAGCGTCAGCACCCACGCCGACCAGCGCAGCAGCGCGGCGAGATCGGGCGCGATATCGCCCGGCGCCGCGAAGTAGCCGGGCGCCGCGGCCATCATCACCTGCATCATGCAGAAGGCCGCGACGAACAGCCGCCACAGCGCCTGGCGCGATTCGGCCTGTCGGGCCCGCAGGGCGTCCTCGGCATCGGCCAGGTAGGCTTGGTAGCCGGCCCGCTGCACGGCCTCGATCAGGGCCGAGGCGCGGGTGCGGGCGGGGTCCCAGTCGACCTCGGCCCGCTCGGACGCGCCGTTCACCCGTGCCGCACGCACCCCATCGACCCGCTCCAGTGCCGCCTCGATGAGTCCCGCGCAGGCCGCGCAGTGCAGCCCCTGCAGGACCAGCCGGGTGCGGGCCTCGCGCCGGCCGTCGGCAGCCTCCTGCCACGTCGTGCAGGCGGCCAGCGCCGTGTCGTCGTCCAGCGCAACGCGCTGCCGCCCCGACAGTTCGGTCGGCGGCAGGGCCAGCGCAGGGGCGGCAAGTGTCAGGGTGGTGGCAGGCATGGGGCGTCGACGGAGCGCGGCAGGCGTCAGCCTGCGGTCGGCTGCGGACGGCCCCGTGCGTTACTCTAGGACCGAACTCTCCCCGTCGAACTGATGCAGATCAAGCCCGCACCTCGCCGTCACCTCCGTCTCGTCGTTCCCGCGCTGCTTTCGCTGCTGGCGGCGACCGCACTGGCGCAGTCGGGCCCGCAGAAGCTGCCCTCGGTGCGCCTCAATGCGGGCATCCACAACATCCAGGCCGAGGTGGCGCGCACGCCCGAGCAGCGCGCCATCGGTTTGATGAACCGGCCGACAATGCCCCCGAACGACGGCATGCTGTTCGTGTTCGACGAGGCCGCGACGCAGTGCTTCTGGATGAAGAACACGCTGCTCCCGCTGTCGATCGCCTACCTGGCTGACGACGGCACCATCACGCAGATCGTCGACATGCCGCCGCAGACGCTGGATTCGAAGTGCTCGACGCAGCCGGTGCGGCTGGTGCTCGAGATGAACCAGGCTGGTTCGCCAAACGCGGGCTCAAGCCGGGCAGCCGCCTCAGCGGCGACGCCTTCAAACCCTAGACGCCCAAGGCATGAAAAAGGCCGGCACTGGGCCGGCCCGGGATCGCGCCGAGGCGGGACTCAGGCGAAGTTCTTCGCCGCGAAGTCCCAGTTCACGAGCGAATTGAGGAAGGTCTCGACGAACTTCGGGCGCGCATTGCGGAAGTCGATGTAATAGGCATGCTCCCACACGTCGACCGTCAGCAGCGCCTTGTCGGCGGTGGTCAGCGGGGTGGCGGCGTTGCCGGTGTTGACGATGTCCACCGAGCCGTCCGCCTTCTTCACGAGCCAGGTCCAGCCGGAGCCGAAGTTGCCGACGGCGCTCTTCGTGAAGGCTTCCTTGAAGGCGGCCAGGCTGCCCCACTTGGCGTCGATGGCGGCCGCCAGCGCGCCGCTCGGCGCACCGCCGCCCTGCGGCTTCATGCTGTTCCAGAAGAAGGTGTGGTTCCAGATCTGGGCGGCGTTGTTGAACACGCCACCGCTGGACTTCTTGACGATGTCTTCCAGGCTCAGCGACTCGAACTCGGTGCCCTTGATCAGGTTGTTGAGGTTGGTCACGTAGGCTTGGTGGTGCTTGCCGTAGTGGAACTCGAAGGTCTCCTTCGAGAGGTGCGGCGCGAGGGCGTCCATCGCATACGGCAGCGGCGGCAGGGTGTGTTCCATGAGGTCTGTCCTTCCTTGGTCTTGAGCCTGGGGGATGAGATGGGCATTGTAGGCAGCACCCGCAGGCCGGCCGCCTGCGCGGCGCATGCCTGCATCAGCGTCGGGGCTTGTCGGGTTCGATGCCGATCACCTGCGCTCGATGCGGCCGTCGGCCAACCGGGCTTTCACGGTCTGCCCCGGCTGCAGCTGGTTCACCGATGTGAGCGCCCGTCCCTCGGCGTCACCGAGCCACGCATAGCCGCGCGACAGCACGCGCTGCGGGTCGAGCGCACCCAGGCGTGCGACCAGCACGTCGAGCCGCTGGACGGCGCGCAGGCGCAGTTGCCGCGCCGCCTGCATCCAGCGCGAGGCCAGCACCGCCTGGCGCTGCTGCTGTCGCTCGAGGTGGCGGTGCATCGCCGTGCGCTGCCGTT
>NZ_AZND01000385.1:0-2443 GCF_000576205.1 Methylibium sp. T29
TGACGCAGCCATGCCGGCGCGATGAGCGCCAGCGAGGGCGCCAGCCGGCCCCAGGGCAGCCGGCCGTCGCGCGCGGCGTCGCGCAGGTGGAGGTGATCGCGATCACCACGGGCAGCGTGCCGATGATCATCGTCGGCAGCGGCCCGCCGGCGCGCTGGATGGCCGCCGCGAGGCACAGGTAGTACAGCAGGTTGCCGACCAGCGACAGGCGCAGCGCCTCGCGCCAGTCGGCACGCGTGAACTGCGCGAGGCGCGCGCGGTCCAGCCACGCCAGCGGCAGCGCGATCAGCCCGAAGGCGAGATAGCGCGCGAACGACAGCAGGGCCGCCGGGTAGTCGGCCAGCAAGGTCGGGGCGATGAACACCAGGCCCCACATCAGGCCGGCGGACAGCGCGAACAGGGTTCCGATCCACATGATCCCGCGAGCGTAGCCGCCCGCCGCGCAGGCGGTCTTGTACCGGCTTGCGCCTTGACCCTGCTTGCGACGCATGAATGGGCCGGCGTATAAGCGGAACGTCGATCACCCCGCGGGGTGGGCCCCCGCGACCACAGAAGGAGGGTGCCATGCGCAGACGCATCTATTGGCTGCTGCCCGATCTGACGAGCGCCAGGCGGACCATGAACGACCTGCTGCTCGCCCGCATCGGCGACGCCCACATCCACTTCGTCGCGCGCGAGAACGCCGACCTGTCCGGGTTGCACGCCGCGAACCTGCTGCAGACCTCCGACCTGCTGCGCTCGGCGCAGGCCGGGCTGGTGATCGGCGGGCTCGGCGGTGCGGTGATCGGCGTGCTGGCCGCGATGTTCTTCCCGATCGTCGGCGGCGCCGAGTCGGGGCTGGCGGCGCTGCGCGCGGTGTTCGCGTCGTCCGACTGGAGCGGCGCCGAACTGCGGTCGGCGCTCGATTCGCCGCAGTGGGCGATGGCGGCGGTGCTCGCGGTACTGGGCGGCCTGCTGGGGGCCTGGTCGTCGAGCATGATCGGCATCGCCGCACCGAGCGGACGGCTGCGCCGCTTCGAGAGCGCGCTCGCGGACGGCCAGCTGCTGTTGATGGTCGACGTGCCGCGCTCGCGCGTGCAGGAGATCGAGTCGCTGCTGCAGTCCACCCACCGGAAGCGCATTTCGAGGGCGTGGAGCCGGACGTGCCGGCCTTCCCTTGAGCCGGGCCGCGCGCCCGGCCGACTAGCGCCGTCGCACCTGCCGCTGGTAACGCGCCGGCGTGACGCCGTAGCGGCGCGCGAAGCTGCGCGTCAGGTGCGCCTGGTCGGTGAGCCCGGTGGCCGCGGCGACCTGCGCCGCCGGGTCGCCGGCCGCCAGCAGGCGCTTGGCCTCGAACAGCCGCAGCGCCATCAGCATCTGCTGCGGCGTGACGTGGTACTGCGCCTTGAAGCGGCGCAGGAAATGGAAGGGGCTGAGGCCGGCCACCGCCGCCAGTTCGTCGAGCGTGAGCCGGCGATCGAGATGGGCGCGCAGATAGTCCACCACCGGCGCGAAACGCAGCGCGCCTTCGGCCGGGCTCTCACGTGCCACGCGGGCGTGGCTGCGGAACTCGGCCAGCAGCGTGTGCAGCAGGCTGTCGAACGCGAGCGGCTCGTCGGCCTGCCAGAGCCGCTGCAGCAGCGCACCGACGCGGCGCGCGCGTGGCGCGTCGTGGCCCACCGCGTCGCCGAAATGCCAGCCGCGCTCGCCGCTGATGCGCTCGACCACGTCGACATCGAGGTAGACCATGCGGTAGCGCCAGCCGCCGTCGGTCTCGGCGCGGCCGGTGTGCAGTTCGTCGGGGTTCATCAGCACCAGCGAGTCGGCCGGCGCCAGGTGGTCCGCGCCGCGGTAGCGGAAGCGCTCGACACCCGACTCGATGGCGCCCAGGCCGAAGGCCTCGTGGGTGTGCGGCTCGAAGGCGTGGCGCACGATGTGCGCGCGGTACAGCTCGACGCCCTCGCGGTGGCCCGGGCGGCGGAACTCGACGGCATCGAGCGGGTGGTCGAAATGCGGCGGCACGCCCTTCATCTGGGGATCATGGCATGCGGAGAAATGCCTGGCCCCGTCGCGCCACTGCTGTTACTGTGGGGGCCCGCTCCTGGAGAACCTTATCGCCCTCCAACGCCCCCCGACGCCCAAGCGGCGCTCCCTGCCGGCGGCTGCCCGCCCCGACCCACGTCGCGAGATGCTGCGCGATGGCCTGCGGCAGACCGTCGACCACCTGAAACAACGGCGCGCCGACCTCATCGACGCCGGCGTCATCGCCGACTACGTGGCCCTGAACTGGCTCGAGTGGCATGGCGGCAGCCTGCGGCTCACCATCGTCGGCGGCAACGTCTGCAAGCAGATGGCGCCTGCAGCGCCCACTTCCTAGGACAGCGGCGGCGGCCGGCCCTCGGCCACCGCGCGGCCCATCGCCGCCCAGCCCTCCAGTCCGCCGGCCAGCGGTCGCACGCGCGGC